>NZ_JCACKS010000223.1:0-43570 GCF_059505505.1 Pelatocladus sp.
AACTTCTATTGACGTTCTTTTACCACAAAATATACTATTTTGGAGATGTTTACTTTTTTCAAGCCAATTTCATTGAGTTGCTTTTTGGCTTGCGATACTACTCTCAAAGGCTTGTCATGTATTAGTCTTCTATAATACACCGTCTTCCTAAAAGAGTCGCACCCAATTGATTTGTAGAGACGTAGCATTGCTACGTCTCTACATCTGGTGGAATGACGAAAAATTTTCAATCAGGGGTAATACCCCTCGTTCGCCCACAAATTGGTTGTAGAGACGTAGCATTGCTACGTCTCTACATCTGGTGGAATAACGAAAAATTTTCAATCAGGGGTAATACCCCCCTATTCGCTAACAGCATCCTCTTAGAAGTCGGGGATCTGGCTTTTGCGATTCTCACAAATTAGATAGGATTGATGGCGAAGTAGAACGATTTGAAAAAAACAAACTATGTGAAGTAACGACAGCAACTTGTGTCCTAACGACAGCAACTTGTGTCCTAACGACACAACTTAGTGTCCTAACGACACAACTTAGTGTCCTAACGACAACAACTTGTGTCCTAACGAAATCAAAATTTTTGATTGCAATTGCGTAATTGCAGAGCAAACTCGTGTGTTAATAGTAGAATGCACATAAGCAAAGTAGCACATGGAACCTTTAACTACTGCTGCGATCGCAAAAAGCACCAGAACAACCGCTAGATTATGGTAAGGCTGTATTGGAGGTAGAAGCTGCGGCGAAAGCTGATCCGGAAGTGGCGCAAGCAGCCCAGGAATTAGCAGCAGCAGCAAAATCCGAACCAAATCCTAAATTTGCAGAGATTCTGGCTATGCCTAATTTAGCAAAATTGGCAGATAAAATTGGTCAGGTGGTCATGCCGGGTGGGACAGGTAATATTGAAAACATGTCTTTTTAATTTTAATCTTATATTCTCGATGACTCTCCCAGTCCGCCCAGAAATAAATTTCTGGGCTAATAGTTCAAGTCCACTCAAGTGGACTGAAACTATTCTTTTTTCAGTCTTCTTTAGAAGACTTTAGCTATTAGCCTCAGAATTTATAGCACTTCTCACTCGATTGCAATACAGTCGGAACCCCACCCCGGCTTTGCTGACGCAAAACCTCCCCTCCCCGCACGCCTGCGGTGTACACAGAAGTCTTATAAAGTTGCCTAGTAGCGTTTTGATCCCCCCTAACCCCCCTTAAAAAAGGGGGAACTAGAATCAAAGTCCCCCTTTTTTCTAGCGTAGCGGCGCGTCAGCGCGGGGATTTAGGGGGATCAGAGGATTTATGTGTACACCGCAGCCCCGCACGCGGGGAGGGGATTAAGGGGTGGGGTTGGGGTACGTATTGGACACAACCGAGAACTGCTATATTCTGAGGCGGGTATTGCTTCTAATATGAATAATTCCTTGTTGGGTTAGATACCGCAAGGGGTCTGAATCTAAGTGGACTCGTTGAACCAAGAATCCTCAGCCGTCATGCTGAGGAGTGTCAAGAACTTTCTTCCCCAACTCCAACAAATAATTGAAAAATGGGCAAGGAGTCAAGGAATATCAACTGATACCATTTCACTTTTTTGATGATACAAATATACGGATAGGGGCGTACAGGCGTACACCCCTAAAGTAAATCCAATATGTATCAGGATTTTTGTGAAACGGTATAAAGTTCAAGGTTGAGCTTCCAACTTACCCCCCCACATCAGCAAAATAGGGGAATTTTTTTCGCCAGCGTAAGCTGGACGAACCTGTTCATACACATCAGGATGCTTTTGGGCTAGTTCGTTTTCACTGATATTGGCACTCAACACAGTACCGTCCTTGCTTTTGACCGAGTAGTTTAGTCCGTCTTTTCCATTAGTGATCACAACAATGCGATCGCGCATAACTAAACTGGTTATAGTTGCAGGTTCTTCAGCACTAATTGCAGTTGAGAAAAGAATATTGCCTAAAAGGATAAGGAAAGCAAATACTGGGATTTGACGCATAATCTATCCTCTTATTTCAACTCACTTACCAATATAATAAGTACCTAAACAGAATTAATTACACATCTTGTTTCTAAGAGTGCCTATTGCCTATTGCCTGTCTCCACGAATGAATTTAATTTTGTGCGACTACTTATCTACCAGTTGCGCCACTTACCGCCTGTAATATCATCACTGCTACTTGCTAACTTTGGATCTTGCAATAATCTTTCATATTCTGTGCTACTGGCCCAACGGTCAATTTCTCGCGCCCGCAATACTGGTACTGGGTGAGTTAATTGCGCGGTGCGGGTGACTTTGACCATTTCGCCAAGTTCGGTTTTACTAATATCATCGTAGGCGCGGGCTTGGTCAATAAAAGCATCAAGGTTAAGTAGTGGTGCGAGAGTCGGTGAACCACCACTTAATTTCATCAACACAGACATGACAGCTTTGGGGTTTTGGGTTGCTAATAATGCGGCGCGATCGCAGGTAAATTCCGCACAACGTACCCATTCCAAAAGTTGTGCTTGGATTGCTTGAGCAATAAATGCACCGATATTAGGCAAACTTGCTGCTGCCAAAATTAATATATTTACTGGTGTCAAATAAACACTGTGGTCACACTTGAGGTGTCCCAGTTCATGAGCAATGACTGCTTGAGTCTCCTCTGGCGTGAGCATGTCAATTAAAGAAGTATGCAGCACTACAAAAGGCTGCTTACCCCGCATTGCAAAAGTATAAGCATTAGGAGCCGGATGTTGTCTGATATATAACTGCGGTGGCTCCATGTCTAAAACATGACAAGCTTCTAATAAAAGTTTGTGTAAATGGGGTAGTTGGTTTTCGCCCACCAAAATACTAGATGCAATGTTTTCCACATAAAATAATTGCTCCGCCACTGGCCCCAGGACATTCCGCACCATCAAATCTATACCGGGAATCTGCTTCAGCGCTTTGGTTGCTTCTAGATCTAGCGGGTGACGAAATGAGTCTGCTTTCAGACCCATGAGCTGAGTTTTGGAGGATAACATAGCAAAGCAAGTGGGAAGTTGTGAGGTTTGTAATGGATCTGGTTTGATACCAGCCCTACAAAGCCTAGTATAGCGATATTAGTTGTTGATGGTTGGTGGTTGGTGGTTATTTGAGACAACTAACAACTAACCACTAACCATTAACCAAATTATGAAGAAATCGATGCTTTAGGTGTTGAGTGCGCCAGGAGCAATTTCTGTTTTTACCTCTGAACCAGGTAAACGTTGAATTTTTGCTCCTAATTGCTGTAATTTGAGATCAAGGCGATCGTAACCGCGATCAAGGTATTGCAGTCCTTGGATAGTGGTTTTGCCGTCTGCTGCCAAGCCAGCAACAACTAAAGCTGCTGCGGCTCGTAAATCTGTACCAATTACAGGCGCACCAGATAACAGTGGTACTCCTCGGACAAAAGCAGTGTTACCTTTAACACGAATATCTGCCCCTAGGCGATTTAACTCGGAGGCATGACGCAGGCGGTTTTCAAATACGGTTTCATTAATTAGGCTATCGCCTTCTGCGATTGCCAATAAAGCCATAAACGGCGCTTGCATGTCCGTAGGAAAACCAGGATGGGGCATGGTTTCAATATCTGCTGCGATTAATCTATCGGCTTTGACCAGACGTAAGCAAGTTGGTGTTTCTTCAACCACACTCACGCCAATCTCCCGCAATTTGGAAATCACTGGTACTAGATGGTCTGGGGCTACTGGCGAGAGGAGCAGTTCAGAACGGGTTATTGCTCCCGCCAACAGAAAAGTTCCCGCTTCAATGCGATCAGGTATGATATTATACTCAACAGAATGCAGTTTGGGAACGCCGTCGATGGTAATTGTACTTGTGCCTGCACCTTGAATTTTTGCTCCCATCGCTATACAGAAATTTGCCAAATCCACAACTTCTGGCTCACGAGCAGCGTTTTCAATGATTGTTTCACCTTCCGCCAGAGTTGCTGCCATCATCAGCGTTTCTGTGGCTCCCACACTGGGAATATCTAGGTAGATTTTTGCTCCCTTCAAACGACGGTTTTTACCGGGGACGTAAGCATTACAAATGCCATGCTCAATTTGGACTTCGGCTCCCATTGCTTGCAGTCCCCGGACATGGAGATCTACTGGTCTAGCACCAATAGCACATCCTCCTGGTAAAGGCATTTGTGCTATCCCCAAACGTGCCAGGATCGGACCAATCGCAAAAAAACTGGCTCGCAATTGAGTAACCAGTTCGTAAGGAGCTTTGGATGAGGTAATTTCGCTAGCATTGATGTCTAAAATGTCACCACTCCGCCGCAAGCGAACACCCAAAGCTGACAATACCTGACCCATGCGCTCTACATCTGCTAGCAAAGGTACGTTACGGATGTGACAGTCCCCTGAACAAAGCAAAGCCCCAGCCATAATGACTAATGCTGAATTTTTCGCCCCACTAATTTTTACATGACCTTGCAACGGATGCCCACCACAGATTTGCAAAACTGAGGAGTCTGCAACAGATGACAATTTAGCATCTTGTAAGCTGCTAGAAGGATTAATAAGCCTACCCTCCAAAAATCTTAAATCTTACAAATTTTAAGTTGGTTTTGATTCTACATGAAAGATTTAATTTGTCCATATTCTTGCATCACATCTTGTGGATGATTTGGGACAAGGGAAGGGGGACAAGGGGACAACTAAACACCAATAGAAATTTTTAGTTGACAGCTATGAAAAATGTAGTAATAATAGAAAACGGTCATTCAACCAATTCGCAAGCGGAACTGGCGGAATTGGCAGACGCGCTAGATTCAGGTTCTAGTGTCCACAAGACTTCCGGGTTCAAGTCCCGGGTTCCGCATTCTCTAGTTTAGATATGAGATTTTAGATTTACGATTTTGGATTAATCTAAAATCTAAAATCATAAATCTAAAATTGTGCTGACAAGTTTACAAAATTCTTTAGTTAAGCAAATCAGAAAGCTCCACGCTACCAAGGAACGGCATAAGCAGCAACTGTTTCTATTAGAGGGAACACACTTGTTGGAGGAAGCTTGTGCAGTCAATTATCCGCTTGCAGTGGTGTGTTGTACTCCAGAATGGCAAATATCCCATCCGAAGTTATGGGAAGAGGTTTGTCAAAGAAGCGATCGCACAGAAGTTGTCAGTGAAGAAGTAATGGCGGCGATCGCAACAACGGTTCAACCAGATGGAGTTATGGCGCTAGCGAAACGGGATGTTTCTCCAACTCCCATACCATTTACTGGTGTGGTACTCGCTTTGGAAACAGTCCAAGATCCAGGGAATTTGGGTACAATGATTCGCACTGCGGCCGCAGCTGGAGCGAGTGGATTGTGGCTGAGTGGAGATAGTGTAGATTTAGATAATCCCAAGGTATTACGGGCTACAGCTGGACAATGGTTTCGTTTACCTATGGCGGTGAGTCCAGATTTAAAAGCGACAGTCATCCAAGCTAAACAAGCGGGAATGCAGGTAATTGCAACACTCCCCAGTGCAAATTTAACTTACTGGGAGGTAGACTGGCGTCAACCAAGTTTGATTTTATTAGGTAACGAAGGTGCTGGTTTGTCGTCAGAATTAGCAGCAATGGCAGATTTTGAAGTGAGAATTCCCCTTAGTTCTGGGGTAGAGTCGTTGAATGTAGCGATCGCAGCTGCGTTAATGTTATACGAAGTGCGAAGACAGGATTGAGGAAAGGGGATTGACAAATGACCAATGACCAATAACAAATGATTATTAACTTTTTCCTTTTTGCTGGAAATATTGTTCGATATCAGCAACAGCGTCTTCCCAGAGGTCTAAATCTATGATTGAGGAAGTTTCGGTTATTTGGCGATCGCATAGCTGCTCCAAAGGAGCATCGCTTTGGTGGTCACTGTGAGATTCGGGTGTCTGTTCTGTTTCTATAGAATCATCTTGTAAAATGTGTTGCAGTTGCTCTAGGGATTTTTGAAACTCCTGATCAGCGACGCGGCGCTGTTCATGCTGGTTTTGCTCCATAATTTAATTCCCAATCTCTATTCAATTTATACACTAAAAGGCTGAACGGCAAAATCAGCTAAGGTAACGGTAAAACTCTCTTGCTTTTCTGTAGCTACAAAAGTAACGATCGCTTCACAAGCAACTGCGACTGCGAGGATAACTAAGTTGCGCGCCAGGGGGTAGTCGCAGATATCATCGTTTGCAGGTGAGGGTACACGATAAATTTGGTTCCAGATGATTTCTGCATAATCTGAAGCTAAACCCACGTGTAAGCAAGGTATTTGAGAATTTTGGCAGTAGTCAAACACAGCTTGTCGGCTACTGCTATTATCAAAAGTGTCGATAACTAAAGCACTATCTGTTAATAATTGACTTGCATTGGCTGGTGTTAATTCTTTTGCACGCCCATCGATTGTGATCCCCAAAGCGCGGTAAAGATTGTTGGTGAGGATTTTGGCTTTGTATGTACCAACATCGGAACGGTAATAAGGTTGAGTGGAAAGATTGCGTTCTTCAATTCTGTCTCTGTCTATGACTCGTAATTTACCAAAACCAGAACGAGCCAGATTTTCGGTAATATTTGCACCCAAAGCCCCAGCACCACAAATGGTAACAGGAAAGTCCCGCAGTTGATGCATGAGTGCGGGTGTGCGTTGCAATTGTTCGTGAAAAAAGAGATTAGTCATCCGCTAACAGGATGTTAGATTTTAGATTGTCCCTAATAAATTTAACACTGGTCTGCCCCATTTAAAATTCTGGATTTGGCATTGCTGATTTCATGTATGAAAATGATTTTGCATAATGCCAAAATCTTTGTAGAGACACGATATATCGTGTCTCTACATTCAGATTCATATCGCATTCAGCAACGCCCTGGATTTTACAGCAGTTTTCACTTATGTGAATCACACGCTATATTCCTTTTGTTTTAATTACTGTAGAATTATTGTTGTAACTAGCTACTGACAGAATAATTAGTGAAAAACACAACGTCAGAAATTGTATTTCTGATTGAAGAAGATCCTGAAAGTGGTTATGTAGCAAAAGCGTTGGGTGAAGCAATTTTTACCCAGGCTTCGGACATGACGACTTTAAAAGAAATGGTTCGTGATGCGGTTCGATGTCATTTCCCCGATGAGGATACCCGTCCAAAGGTAATTCGGTTGCATTTTGTTCGGGATGAGGTTATTGCATCGTGAAGCTACCGCGAGATTTATCGGGTGAGGATTTGGTTAAGGTATTAGCTGTTTTTGGTTATGCGGTAGATCGACAAACTGGTAGTCATATTCGCTTAACTACTCAACTTCAAGGCGAACATCATATCACCATTCCTGCTCACGATCCGCTAAAGATCGGTACGCTAAATTCTATATTACGAGAAGTTGCGGGGCATTTTGGTCTAACTCGTGATCAGCTATTAGAGAAACTATTTTAGCAATTGATGCTCAAACCTAAGATTTATATCCAAAAGCGATCGCACTTTCACCAAAACTAAAACCTAAAAATGCGATCGCATGGCGTTAAGATCCCCGACTTCTTTGCAAGTTTTGCTTTTCAACAGAGATTATTGGCAAGAAGTTGGGGATCTGTTTGTTTGGGTAAGAAGTTTGTGGTTGATCTGACTAGTCTTTTTACTAAGGATTCGCTAAACTCACGCATATTAAATCGCAGACTTAGGATATAGTTGTGGGAAACAAAATTCAATTTATAGATAGACTGCGTCTGGGTTTGGCTGTCTCGGTAGCTAAAAGCGTCACTTTGATGGTGCGATCGCTACGTTTGGGTGCTGCGTCTGTTTTACCAGGTGCGATCGCACGTCGGATTGAACCCCGGTTATTGCAATTGTTGAGTCAGCAGGTGAACAAGGGCGTAATTCTGGTTGCTGGTACGAATGGTAAAACCACAACATCGCTGTTTTTACGGGAGATTCTCGAACGCCAAGGTTATCGTGTTGCTCACAATTCTACGGGTGCTAATTTAGAGAATGGCTTGATGACAGCGTTGATGGAAAGCACTAATTTGGTAGGTTCGCTCAACGTTGATTATGCCATTTTAGAAGTTGATGAAAATATTTTGTCTAGGGTTTTAGCGCCTATTCAACCAAAACTGATTCTTTGTTTAAACTTATTTCGTGATCAACTAGATAGATACGGGGAAGTAGACACAATTAGTAAACGCTGGGGAGGTGCGATCGCCACTCTACCACCTGAAACAATTATTGTTGCAAATGCTGACGATCCAACAATTTGTTATCTTGGTCAACAGTTATCTCAACAGCAAGTTTCTTTCTTTGGTTTAAATGAACCAGAACATTATTTAGAAGCGATTCCCCATGCTGTAGATTCGATTTATTGTCCTAATTGCGGACACGCTTTGGACTATAAAGGCGTTTATCTTTCTCATATGGGCGAGTATACTTGTCCCAGTTGTGGTTTTACCAGAAGCGAACCAACAATTAATAGTAGCCAATGGCCACAAATTCTCATTGGATTGTACAACAAATACAATACTTTAGCAGCAGTAACAGCTGCTATGGAATTAGGAATTGATGAAGCTATTATTCGCGATGCGATTCCTCATTTTCAACCTGCGTTTGGGCGTGCGGAAGAATTAAAAATTCATGGGAAACAAGTAAGAATTTTATTATCAAAAAATCCTGTAGGGACAAATGAAACTATTCGAGTTGTGACTCAAAGTGATAACAAAACAACACTATTAGTATTGAACGATCGCATTCAAGATGGCGAGGATGTATCTTGGATTTGGGATGTAGATACAGAGAAATTAGTTCAACGAGGAGGAACTTTAGTAGTGAGTGGCGATCGCGCCTATGATATGGCTCTGCGTCTACGTTACAGCGATCCTATATCTCAAAACAATTGTAATTTGATCGTCGAAGAAGATTTGCGCCAAGCTATTAACAAAGCTTTGGAACATACCCCAGATCACGAAACCTTACACATCTTACCTACCTACACAGCTATGTTAGATGTGCGAGAAGTATTAACTGGTAGGAAAATTCGCTAAATTCTGTTTTTTGTTGCTGGTTGTTTTTTGGAACAACCAACATTTATTGGGGAGTGAGCATCCCAAATATTCAAATCCGCCTGCTCATAACTAAAGTCTGCTGAAGCAGACTGTTTGATTTATTTAAATTTTATTTATTTTAGTCTTCTTCAAACGACTTATACTATGAGAGCGAAATATTGAAAAAATTGGGATACTTCCTTTTTACTGTAACTTTACCGCCGCCCGTTGTAGAGGTAGAACTTCTTCTAGAGTTAATTCGTGATCAGAAGTGAGATGGCTGTTACAACAAATGGTACTAAAAAATACTTGCTGACCAACTACTTCTGAAAAATGTTTTTCTAAAAGTAATCGAGAGGTAATATCTCCTAATAAATCAGAAAGATCTTTTGTGAGTTGATCTCTATCGTCCCGGTGAACCATTCTAAATTGGAAAGGTTTCTCACCTACTATTTCTTTGACAGCAGCATCAAACTTATCTGGCTTTTTATGAACGTATGAAAAAGATACTTCTTCTAAAAAATTCCAAGCTTCGGGAAAAATTTCGCGAATTTTTTCTAGATGATTTTCAGTTTGGTAGACTAAAGTTGCAGTTTTGCAATCCATAGAGTTAGTTTCCCTGATTGTAAATCAATTTACTGCTACGTTTCAGTGTTTTATTTATAGTGACATTTTTTAGCTCAGTACAAGCTTTAATATTATGAATTCTTTATTTTTGAGAAAAGTCAAAGTCTGCTGAAGCAGACTGTTTGATTTATCTAAGTTTGATTTATTTGAGTCGTCTTCAGACGACTTGTGCTATTAGCTAAGGATTTAAACCCAAGCGCGATATATTGAAAAAATTGAGATGCTCGCTTTCTTTGATACTCGTCAACGAGTCTTTGAACCTCGTCGATGAGTCTTTGATACTCATCTGAGGAAAAATTTCGAGGAACAAAATCCTATATTTTCATGCATTTGTTGGGTTAAATGCACTCACTACAAACTCTAAATTCCCGATCCGTCTAGAAAATCTTCAATCACAGAATTCCGACTACATTTAATTTCTTTGCTAACTTCTTTGACAGACAGATGTAAATTCACTTCCAACTGTTCGATGTGTTGTTCGAGTTCCTTCACACGTTCAAATAAAGCTCGAATTGCTTCAGCTTCTACATCTCGCAATTGATTATGAGCCAAGACATTTACTTTTGTATTTTCACTGCGAGTGATACGTCCAGGAATACCGACTACAGTTGTATCACTAGGTACATGACGCAATACTACTGAACCTGCACCAATACGAACATTATCTCCGATTTGGATATTGCCTAATACCTTCGCACCTGCTCCAACAACGACGTTATTACCTAAAGTCGGATGGCGCTTACCTGTTTCCTTTCCTGTACCACCCAGGGTAACACCTTGATAAATCAGAGCATAGTCACCGACAATTGCAGTTTCACCAATCACGACTCCCATACCGTGATCTATAAACACACCCTGACCAATTTTTGCTCCTGGATGAATTTCAATTCCAGTGATAAATCTACTGATTTGAGATAGGAAGCGTGGTATAAATGAAATCTTTTTGTTGTGCAGCCAGTAAGCGATGCGATGGAAAAGCAAAGCTTGTAATCCAGGATAACAAAATAACACTTCTAGCCAATTACGGGCTGCGGGATCACGTTCGTAAATTGTTCGTAAGTCTGTTAGTAGCATACTTAATTTTAATAATGATTGCTTGGCTACGAACAGGATTCCCCATGATGATTAGGCAGTAATTAAGATTGTAGTGAAACTGCTTTAATGTGCCTTGAAAATACTATTTTAGCAAATAAAACTCCAACATCATCTAAGAGGATGTTTGAAAAGTCATGATTGATGTATCAAATATTTTTTACCCCACCCTAACCCTCCCCTTGTAAAGGGGAGGGAACCGGATTTCTCTTGTTTTCCCCCTTTATAAGGGGGGTAATAATGTAATTAAAATTACAGCCAATCACTTTTCAAACAACCTCTAAGAGGGAGCATCCCAATTTTTGAAAAAACAAGAGCGATGTTCACCCTGCACGGCTACACAAACCAAGTCCCCCTACACGGACTAATTATAGCCCAATACGATTCAGTTAATACCAATTAAATATGAAGCTGCACATTATTTTAACCCCTCCCAACCTCCCCTTACCAAGGGGAGGTGCCGAAGACGGTGGGGTTCTTTCTATGCATCTTCATATGGAAATGATATAAGGTTATCGGTAGTAAATTATTTGATCTGAAGCGTATTGAATTATAGCCTGGGTATGCAGGCTTTGTCTTTATAGCCTCAGACTTCTAGTCTGCGCGGATTTTAAAGTGTGTATTTTATTCTATGACCGCTAATATGGATTTCGGCAATAATTTATCTTTAAACCAAACTATTCTGGCGGGAACATCACTTAATTTGACACCGACTTTATCCAGATTTAAACGTTCGGAAATTGCCAAAATCAAATTATCACATTGAGCGCGTCTGACTTGAGCAAATTTTTTTTGTAAATATTCCGGTCGCCAATAACCGACAATTTCTAATAGATAAATACGTCCATCGGGATGCACTAATCGAAAATCGGGAATCATCACACTACCAGGAATAGGAATTAAATCAACTTCTCGCTCTAACGCCCAACAAGTTTTCAGTGCATCCCATTTATCAGCAAAGGATGCTTCAATCATACTATCGTAAGGTTTGCCGGGTGGGTAATGAGTTACTAAACCACACTCAGAATTCAGGGTGAAACGTCCTGTTTTCCAGGTTTCTGTATAAAAATCGCGGACTTGTAATGTAGCAGAAAGACTCCATTTCGTAACATGTAATAAAGCTGGAATTAGTTTTGCGATCGCTAGACCATATCGCGTACTTGGATTAAATAAGCTTGTCGGACCATCAATCGTAATTGTAAATCCGTGGTCGGCATCGCCTTCGATATATGCCATTAATTGAAATAATTTTAAATAGCGAAATAAAAGCTTATATTCTCCTGGAACATTCCGATGAGCATTTAATACTAATTGACTGGCTTTATAAAACACTCCCTGTACTTGCGATAAATTATATCTATGTAATAGATTTTCCGGTTTTGGTGCATCAAAAGTCGTGAGAATTTTATTCTCTGATAAATCAGCATATAATCCATCACGGACTTGCTGTGGTAAAACTTCTCGTTCGAGTTCTTGAGTTAAGTTATCAGCTATATTTTTTAATGTCACTTGTGTGAATTCTGAGCTAGGAACAGACTTCGCTGCGAAAGCAAACACTCTTTCTCTTAACATTTGTGGTTCTAAGGGACTCACTACTTCAAATGTACAAAAACCACTTTTAAGTAGATAAGCCAAACCCCGTTTGACTTTATAGTCGGTTGTGTCACCTTCTAATTCTAATAATTGACGTTCTAATGCGCCTTGAGTTTTTCCTACTGATTCTTGAAAAGAACTAATTAATTCGTTGGCTAACTCTATATGTTGAGAATCAAGTTTTAATCTCTTGGGAATAATTTCTTCTCCATTCTGACGATGATGGAGTAAATCTGTTGGTAACATTTATCAGTTATCAGTTATCAGTGTTGTGATAATTGTCTGAAGGCGAAGTATGGGAATAGTAATTTTTGATTGATAGAAGAAATTACTCACCAAAAACTTCGCCTCTTAGGAATTAAATATATTTTTTCAACAACAAAGCTAATTTTTCTTTTGTTGCTGTTGATACTTTATCCAATGGTGTTAAGATTGCATATTTTAATGCTGAATGAGCAGCGCTAGGTGGTGGGTTATCACTTAAGCGTCGCACTGTTTCTTGAATGACTTTTTGGGCATTGACAGCATTTCGTTGTAAATTATTCACGACCATTTCGACTGTGACACTATCATGATCTGGATGCCAACAATCATAATCGGTTACTAGCGCCAAAGTTGCGTAGGCGATTTCAGCTTCCCGTGCTAACTTCGCTTCTGGTAAATTTGTCATCCCAATGATTGTTGCATCCCAACTGCGGTATAAATTAGATTCTGCTTTGGTAGAAAATGCTGGGCCTTCCATACATACATAAGTACCGCCACGATGTAGGGTGACATCTGGGAGATTTAGAGAAGCGATCGCATCTGCGACAACTCCAGCCAAATTATGACAGACTGGATCACCAAAGGCAATGTGAGCAACTATTCCTTCGCCAAAAAAGGTAGAAACTCGATTTTTAGTTCGATCAATAAATTGATCAGGAACTACCATATCCAATGGTTTCGCTTCAGCTTTCAAAGAACCTACCGCACTCGCTGAAATCAAATACTCCACACCCAATTGCTTCATTGCATAAATATTGGCACGGAATGGCAGTTCTGAAGGTAAAAGCGTGTGATTACGTCCATGACGAGCTAAAAACGCTACTCGTGTATCATCCAAAGTCCCTAAAATTACAGCATCAGAAGGTGAGCCAAAGGGTGTATCTACTCTCACTTCTTCTACATCTTTCAGGGCATCCATTTTGTATAAACCACTACCGCCAATGATTCCAATCCGAGCTTCAGTCATTATTTTTTAGCCTCTAGCTTTTTGTAGTGCCAAGCTATTATGAACTACCTATGGACTCCGCAGATCTATTTTTTGGATGGGAAGAGATTAATTTTTCTTCAGATAATAAATTAGCCTTGATCTGGCGATCAGAGTGTAGATTAAATTCCCAATATTAAATTCTAAATTTCAGGTAGAAGCCTCTGACTAACAATAATCCCAAATTCTCAATTTCTAATTTTAGATTCCGACTTGAGAATAGGGTTGAATGCTGTTATCTTGAATTTGAAAATTCTCGAATCTTACCTCAAAACCATCGCTTTGTGGACAAGCACATACTAATCCTACCTGCACTGTTTCTTGATCAGTTAGGCACGCTAACATGAGTGTCGTGTAATCTTTTCCATCGATGGAATACATTACTTCTATGGTGTCGCCTGTGCGCTGCAAACGCAACCACAAGCAATCGGGACGATGTGCTAGTGGTATAATCGACCAGTCAGAGTCGTTTTGAGTGATCACTGCACTGACGTAGTGTGTGTCATTTACAAATTCAACGCTAGATTTTAGCCAAGTTTTCTCATCGACACGAATCATTAATCCTGCATGATCGCATGAGTTTTGATAATTACCAATGATTTTAACTTGAGCAGTAAAATTGCCTGTGACTTCTCGATAATAAAAATTGCCATTATCACGGATACAGTATTGAGTTCTACGCCAAAAATCTGTTTTTGCTCCTGAAGTAACGGTAATTACTCCCTCTTGTTGTTCCCACGCTGGCGGTTCGTTGTACCATTTCATAAGCATAGGTAGATCTTAGATTAAAATTTATAGTTTCTAATCTCATTATTCTTTATTAGTTGTTCCTAATGATACAAATTATTCCAAAAGATAATTTTTTTAGTTCATCTATCTATAGAAGTGTATATAAATTAGCCGATTATTTTTCAATATTTCTTAAAAATAGTAGAACCCAGGGCTATTTCATTCTAGACAGAAACCGCCCTGAACTAAAGTTCTCCTGCTCATAGCTTAAGTCCGTTTAAACGAACTTAACTATCACAAAACAGTCGCTTTAAACCGACTTTTGCTATGCTATTAGCCTCAAAAATATTTAAAACTATTGTCCTCTATATCTCGCGATCCCCAATCCCCATTACCCCTTCGCCCCTCCAGGGGACTCCTACCTTCCCCTTATCCCCAGAGCAGGGTGGTTTCATACGAAAAAATAAAAATATGGAAGTCTGTATTTCTCGTTTTGAAGCATAGATTTTTACCCCTCTCCAAACCTCTCCCCTTATTAAGGGGAGAGGCTTTAAAAGAAGATTTTAATTTTTCTCTGCTTGTATGAAACCACCCTGCCTCAAAGATATTCTACCCGTGCATCAAAACCGCGATCGCGTAACTGGCTAGAACGTTTTTCGGCTTCGGAGCGATCGCGAAATGCACCTGCATTCACATAATCTCCCAATTTTGATTGCATCGTAAAAGCTTGAGGTACAAACTGACGAACTTGATCAAGAGTATTGGCATCACGAATTGGTACAATTACCACATAGCGATTTTCAACTGTTGAATTTTGTACTTCAGTAGGGTTGCTGTTTGTCAATCCTAATGCTTGCCAGGTTTGAAAATCTACAACTCCTGTGGGATTGAGTCTAGCGGTTTGCTGAAATTGGGCTACAGCATCTCTAGTTTCCGTGCCATAGTAACCTGTAACATCCCGATTAAATAATCCTTGTTGACGTAAACTTTGTTGCACAGTGACAACGCGCGGACTGTTTTCACCCAAACAGATAAAACCGCTTGTTGGTGAACACCCAGAGTTATTGATATTTGGGTTGTTCACATTTGAATAGTTGACGTTTGAATAGTTGGCGTTTGTGGATATTGCTGTCCAAGTTTGTCCATCAACTATTCCGTTAGCTGTGAGTCCGTAATCGCGCTGAAAACGCACGACAGCATCTTTGGTGACAGAGCCAAAATTACCAGTAGGAGTCGCTTGGAAATAACCCAACTTTGCCAAGTTTCTTTGTAATTGTAATACTTGCGCTCCGGCATCACCTTCATTCCAGACGTTGGGATAATTATCAACTCTACTACCGACAGTCTTATTTGATCTTGATGCCAAACTAGTACGTATCACTTGTAAAGTGTTTCCACCAGCAACACCATCAGCTTGCAATCTTTTGGATTGCTGAAATCTAATCAGAGCTTGTTGTGTTTCTTGACCAAAATAACCTGTAACCGGGCCATTAAAATAACCCAATGTCCGCAAAGATTTTTGCAGTTGTGTGACTGCTGAACCTCTACTTCCTACTTTGAGGACGTTACTAGTGCTACTCCTGGATTGTTTAGATTGACACGCAGCTTGTAGCGATCGCTGAGTTTGCGGTCCTACCTGGCCAATCGCAGAAATTTTCTTTGCTTGCTGGAATTTTTTGACAGCATTTTCAGTTAAGGGGCCAAAATTGCCGTTGATCGGCCCGTTGTAGTATCCTAACTTTTGCAAACATCTCTGGACACTCGTGACTTGAGGCCCACTATTACCTCTTCCTAGTGCTAATGCTTGTTCTGCGAAATTGATCACTGCTAAAGTCAATGCTACAGATAAAAGCCGCATTGCTGTACCACTAGATAACTTCTGCCAATTCCAGTTAGTCATATTATTAAAAAGCAAATATTTAGAGTTTTTTCACGGATGACTCCGTATCTTTTACTACTCAAATATTTTTATTTGCTCAGATATAATTATAAAGTTGTGTTTACAGAGAAATATAACATTCTCTATAAAAATTACATAGGATTTTAGTATTTTTTAGCACCACCGTTTTGATGCAGGATATACTGAAAAATATTCATGCTGCGATCGCTCTTGGTAAAATAAGAGTAAAGGTGGTGGAAACAGCTGTACTTTCGACACTAATAGAAGCTTTCAAATGTTTTGCCAGTTTTTGCACTAGTGCTAATCCTAACCCACTACCACCGTACAGCGAAGGATGATGTTGAGGAAGGCGGTAAAAGGGATCGAAAATACGTGCAATTTCATTAGTATCTATTTTAACGCCAGAATTACTAATCTTGATCTCTACGGTTTCCTCTGTTGCAGATGCAG
Source organism: Pelatocladus sp. (assembly GCF_059505505.1). NCBI lineage: Bacteria > Bacillati > Cyanobacteriota > Cyanophyceae > Nostocales > Hapalosiphonaceae > Pelatocladus > Pelatocladus sp. The sequence continues at coordinate 16,642 of NZ_JCACKS010000223.1, forward strand.
CAACGGTAATCGATTCACCCGCAGGTGTATATTTACAGGCGTTGCTGAGTAATTCTATAACAATACGTTCTAAGTCAGTGATATCTGTTTCTAAAGGTGGGAGTTCCCCAGCCAGATGCAAAAATAACTGTTGCTGCTGACAAATAGTAACTTCTCGAAAAGATTCAACAATCGGAGGAAGCCAACTGTTGAGATCAATCACGATTACAGTTAAAACTTCGGCTTCTGCTTCTAAGTATGTGAGTGAAAGCAGATCATTAATCAGTTTGCTTTCTCGCTGACATTCGTTCTGTAAAATCTGCAACAGTTGTGATACTATGTCTGCATCGAATGATGTTTCTTGCTTGATGATTGTTTCTAAGGTTTGCACGGCTAGGCTAATACTGGTGATTGGTGTTCGCAATTCATGGGAAAGAGATCTGAGAAATTCGTGTTTGAGATCGTCGAGTTTTTCGATTTGGTTTACTTGGGTCTGGGCTAGTTGATAAAGTTTAGCTTGGCGAATTGCGATCGCACATTGATTTGCTAGTTGTTGTACCAGTTTAATTTCCGATTCTGCAAACGCTTCTTGAGTCACTTTTGTTAGCCAAATATTTCCCATCACTGTTTCGGCATCAAAAATGGGACAGGCTAGCTGTGTCACTATAACTAAATTAGGATTCCAATCTCGTAAAATTTCACTAAATTGTAACGGCTGTTTTTGTAATAGTGGCTGATACAGTTTGGGAAAATCTGCAACCTGTCGTTTCATCTCTTGGTAGACGGAAGAGATAGTAGTGTATTCGTGGGCGATAGTCGCGAAAGTATAACTAGTATCATAGAATTCGACATGGCAATGCTCAACTTGTAACACCTTTGCTAATTCAGCAACAACAGTCTCTAAAACATGATCTATATCTATACAATCACGTATTTTTCTGGTGATATTTCTTACTAATTTATCAGACTCTTGTAACTTCCTTTCGGTTTGCAGATGTTGCACCTGTTGACGTAGTTCTGAGTGTTGGATAGCAATACTGATTTGGGTTGCTAATTGTTTGAGCAAATCAATTTCTGTTTGTAGCCATTGTCGTGGTTCACAACAATACTGTGCTATTAAAAATCCCCAAAGATCTTGCTGCAAGATAATCGGTACTACGAGATTAGCTCTGACTTGCAAAGAGGATAGAAAATCTATCAGACAAGGATGCAATCCAGCTGCGTAAATATCTTCTACAATCTGGATACAACCACGCTTGTAGCGTTCTGCATGTTTTTCGCTAAAGCAAGAGTCTGTGATCTTCATTCCTAACAGTGGACTACCCGCAACAATAGTAGATTCTGCAACTATAGTTCCACTACCACTAGAATCTAAATGGTAAATCAGTGTGCGATCGCTTAGTAATAGCCTTCGTAATTCTTTAACTGTAAAATTCAGAATCGTATTTAAATCAATCGATTGACAAATTAGTTGAGCGATCGCACTCAATATTTGATTGGAATTACTTCCATCTTCTAAATCTGTATCGATTTGAAATTTTTGACAGACAGCTTGTGCTAATTCTGTGGTAGATTCTGATGGATTGATATTCATGCGAGAGTCCCTGGTTGGTTTACTGACTCTACTAGGTCTTCTCTCCATAAAATAATATCTAATTGTAGTAGATGCCTTTAAGGACGTTAGACCAAGGGCAAGAAGCCTTTGTTGACCAAAATTCTATCCTATGCACTGCGGATGAAAAATTTAGCAAAGCTTATAGTTACTCAACCTACTTAAGTCTTGACTTGTTATAGAGCTTCAAATATATAAATTGCAGAATAATGGCAAATAGTTAAGTTATTTACTGTATCTTTTTTAGCATTTTTGCATAAATTCATTTTACAAAAACTTGCTATGCCACTAAATTTTATAAATCTTAATATCTATAGTGTTTTATGGCGGAACGCCTAACGCACCGTCAACGATACTTTAAAGATGGTGCGTTAACAAAGTAACGTACCCTACGAAATATTAGATAATTGATTTTTTGGCGTTGCTGAATTGTGGTATGAATCTAGATGTAGCAGACACGATATATCGCCTCTGCTACAAGGGTTTTGGAATTACCCAAAATCCTGTATCATATATGAAATCAGCAACGCTGATTTTTTGGTATTCCCTAACTGATAACTGATAACTGATAACTGTTAAAAACGATCTACCCCATCTATTAACTCAAACTTCTTACTACTCTCACCCATAGATTTTGCAGCTTCTCCACATGTGCGCGGCGTCGGAAAAATCTTCTCTGGATTCGCTAAACCTTGAGGATTAAAAACTTGGCGTACCCATTGCATAGTTTCTAAATCAGCTTCCGTAAACATCTCAGCCATGTAACATTTCTTATCTGCACCAATACCGTGTTCGCCAGAAATACTACCACCGACTCTCACACATAACTTGAGGATTTCTCCCCCCACTTCTTCCACTATTTCTAATGCACCCGGAACAGAATTATCAAACAAAATTAATGGGTGAAGATTCCCATCACCAGCATGAAATACATTAGCAATTTGATAACCATATTTTTGGCTCAATGTCTCAATTTCTTGCAACACATAAGCCAACTGAGTCCGGGGAATCACTCCATCTTGAACATAATAATCTGGACTCAAATGTCCAGCCGCAGCAAACGCAGCTTTGCGTCCTTTCCATAATTTTAGTCGCGTATCTGGATCACTGGCAGAAGTAACATTACGCGCTCCATTTTGTTGGCAAATTTCCACGATTCTTTGTTTATTTGTTGCAACTTCTACAGCTAAACCATCAATTTCTATTAATAGAATTGCCACAGCATCACGGGGATAACAATTTGTTTTCACCACATCTTCCACAGCATTGATGCTGAGATTATCCATAATTTCCATACCGCCAGGAATAATCCCCGCGCTGATAATATCAGAAACACTCGCTCCTGCCGCTTCAATACTCGTAAAATCTGCCAACAACACACAGATTGATTCTGCACTTTTGAGGATTCGTAGGGTAATTTCTGTAGCGATACCCAGCGTTCCTTCCGAACCAACAAATATACCCGTTAAATCATAACCAGGTATTTCGGGAATTTCTCCTCCCAAATCTAGGATTTCGCCTTCGGGAGTGACTATTTTTAATCCCAAAACGTGGTTAGTTGTGACACCATATTTGAGACAATGCACACCCCCAGAGTTTTCCGCAACATTACCACCAATAGAGCAGATAATTTGACTAGAGGGATCGGGAGCGTAGTAAAAACCAGCACCACTAACAGTTTGCGTTACCCAGTTATTAATCACTCCTGGTTGAACAATAACACGCTGATTCTCTAAATCTATTTTCAGAGTTTGCCGCATTAAAGAAGTAACAATTAAAACGCTATCTTCAATTGGCAAAGCCCCACCTGATAAACCAGTACCAGAACCACGAGCAATAAAGGGGACAGAATATTTATTGCATATTTTCACTACCATTGCCACCTGTTGAGTCGTTCTAGGTAGTACCACTATCGCCGGACGTTGGCGATAGCTGGTGAGTCCATCGCATTCATAAGTGATCAGTTCTTCACGGCGTTGCACAACACCATTTTTGCCAACTGCTGCTTCAAATTCCTTGATAATAGGTTGCCAGTTGCGTTGTTGTTTGTCTTGGGTGAGCATAGGTTTTTAAGGGAAAGATGCGATGCGATCGCTTGTGTGAGTTGGTCTAATTAATATTGTTACAGGTGTTTTGTTGAATCAACTAACCTAGAAATATCGCTCTTAAGTGGTGGGTAAACTCATGGTTGAGCAACTTTTAATCAATAATGATGGTTACTATGTGCCAGATGCTAGCCAGCTAGTTACTGAAGATGATATGCCTGTGGATAATTTTGCTTCTGCTAAACAACAACGCCTGTTAGTTACCTCTGTTTATAGTTCATTACAAAATCAGACTTTTTTAGCCGAAGCTAATGTCGGCATATATCATACTGACGGACAGCCTCCAATTGTACCTGATGTTTTTCTCAGCCTAGATGTCCAAGTGGCTGCTAACTGGTGGGAGAAACAAAACCGTTGTTATATGCTTTGGAAGTTTGGGAAACCCCCGGAAGTAGTGATTGAAATAGTCTCTAATAAAGAAGGTGATGAACTAGGCAGTAAACTCAAAACTTACGAACACATGCGAGCAAGTTACTATGTAGTATACGACCCCACTCAACAATTATCAGAACAGGCGTTGCGTGTTTATGAAATTCGCGGTAGGCGCTATTTTGAAACTTCTGAAACTTGGTTGGAACAAGTCGGTTTAGGCTTAACTCTCTGGCAAGGTAAATTTGAAGGTAGACAAGATGTGTGGTTACGCTGGTGCTACCAAGATGGTACTGTTTTGCTGACTGGAGATGAACGTGCAGAAAAGGAACGTTTAGAAAAAGAACAAGCATTACAACACGTTCAAATGTTAGCAGAAAAATTGCGATCGCTTGGCGTAGATCCAGAAAATTTCTAGAGGCTCGCATCAAATTTTATTCAACCATCTTGCCAAGTCTTTCTGTTAAACTTATTATATAACTAACGTTCGATATATTTTTTAGCCTCAATGCCGAAGATTGTTGATCATAAACAATATCGCAAAGAATTGTTGATGAAATCCTTTGATCTATTTGCAGAAAAAGGCTATGCGTCAATCACGATGCGCGAGATCGCTAAAGGTTTAGGAGTTTCTACCGGGACACTTTATCATTATTTTCCTAGTAAAGAAGCCTTATTTTTACAGTTGATTGAAGAATTGACAAAGCAGGATATTCTTAATTTTCTGGCTGAAGCAGGAGATGTCCAGACATTAGCAGAGCGCATCAAAAGTTTGATGAATTTTGTTGCTAAAAATGAAGACTATTTTTTTAAACAAAATTTACTAATGCTTGATTTTTATCAGCAGCAAGAACGAACTGAGTTGTTACATAACCAAACTCTCAGCAGAGTTTGGGATGATGCCATACAAGCACTTGCAAGCTATTTAGAAATTGAAGATCGAGCGATCGCTGACTTCATCTATTGTTTGATCAACGGCTTAATTTCGGCTCGGATGTTTGAAGGTGATACCATTTCTTACACAGAACAAAGCGATTTGTTAGCAAACATGTTAACTGCATATCTAGAAAATAGGGAAAAGGAAAGTTTGGCTGCAAAAATCAGGAAATAAATATGACTCAACAATTTATCTCAAAGCCTTCTACTCCAAAACTAATCGGATTAGTTATAACAGCTACGGCTTTAACTAGTGCGATCGCCTTCTATGGAATCTCGCAATTTGGCTTAGTTGGTAATTCCGAACCTCCAGCAGTAGAAACTCCTCCTGTTGTCAAAAAAGTTACCGCTCTCGGACGCTTGCAGCCAGAAGGAGAAGTAATTAGCTTATCTGCACCTTTAGCGCTGGATGGCGATCGCCTAGCAAAATGGTTTGTCAAAGAAAGCGATCGCGTCAAAACAGGACAAGTTATAGCAATTTTGGATTCTCAAAAACGCTTGGAAGATGCTGTAGTCCAAGCAAAAGAACAAGTGAAAATTGCCCAAGCTAAACTAGCACAGGTAAAAGCGGGGGCAAAAACTGGAGAAATTCAAGCACAGCAAGCAAACATTAATCGAATTCAGACAGAACAACTCACAGAAATTCAGGCACAAACAGCAACTATAGCCCGTTTGAGGGCAGAAAAACAGACAGAATCCCAAGCCCAGAAAGCCAACATCGGGCGATTAACAGCAGAATTAGCAAACGCCAAATTGGAATTCCAACGTCATCAAACACTTTATCAACAAAGGGCAATTTCTGCATCTTTATTAGATAGCAAACGCTTGACATTTCAAACGACACAACAGCAACTAGCCGAAGCGATCGCCAACCTCCAACGTATCCAAACATCCCGACAACAAGAATTAGCCGAAGCGATCGCCAACCTCAGACGCATTCAAACATCCCGACAACAAGAATTAAAATCAGCAAAAGCAACTCTTAATCAAATAGCCGAAGTTCGTCCTGTTGATGTTCAAACAGCACAAGCAGAAGTAGACAATGCGATCGCCACACTCAAACAAGCACAAACTAACCTAGAACAAGCTTATATCCGCGCCCCATTTCCAGGACAAATTCTCAAGATCCATACCTACGCTGGAGAAAAAATTGCTGATGCTGGGATTGCAGAACTCGGACAAACCAACCAGATGCTAGTAGTAGCAGAAGTTTATCAAACTGATATTGGCAAAATTCAACTTGGGCAACAAGCTGTAATTACCGGACAGGCTTTTTCTGGAGAGTTGCGAGGAAAGGTTTCACACATCGGCTTACAGGTGAATAAACAAAACGTTTTCAGCAATGAACCAGGAGAAAATTTAGATCGCCGCGTAGTTGAAGTCAAAATACGCCTCAACCCAGAAGATAGCAAGCGAGTGAGTAGTTTGACTAACTTACAAGTGCAGACAGCTATTGAGTTGTAGAGGTTTTTTGTCCACTATTTATAACGAATGTTTGATATAGATGCAATCAAAAAATTTGCTATTTCCAACAAAGGAGACTTAGTATGTTTCGAGTTATCGGATATCTTTTAATTGTTATCAGCATCATTCATGTTGTAATTGGTGTCTGGATTTTTGCTGGACCGCTTACAGACATAATTCAGAACGGGATATTCAATACAGTTGCTCCTGATCCATTTGCTCCTTACTTTGATCGAGAAGATGCTTTCTGGCAGTTTATGATAGCTGCTCCACTACTTTTGACTTTAGGACAGCTATGCTGCTGGGCGGAAGCTCAGAGAATCACCCTACCAGCTTTTCTCGGTTGGAATCTTCTTGCAATTTCTTTGGTTGGTGTATTTCTTGAGCCAATATCAGGTTTCTGGCTGTTGATACTACCAGCTTTTCTTATACTCATAGCATCACGAAGAGCTACTACCAGGCTCACTAAATCTACAGAATATGAAGATTTCTTAAAATAGCTTTTACCAAATTTCAAATTATTACCATGCTTACCAAATTATTTCGTCGCATTCCCTTAGCATGGCTGCAATTAAAGAAAGAAAAAACACGCTTAATAGTAGCCCTTGCAGGTATAGGTTTTGCCGATATGCTAATGTTTGTACAACTTGGATTATTAGATGCCTTATTTGATAGTGCCACAAAGCCTCACCAAAATTTACAGGCAGATTTAGTTTTAATTAATCCCCAGTTTCAAACATTATTCTACGTCAAAAGCTTTTCCAGAGAGAGATTGCAGCAAACCTTAGCCTATGACGGAGTAAAATCAGTTCGTCCCCTATATGCTGATATTGCTCAATGGCGTAATTCTCAAACTCGCTTCAGTCGGGGAATTTTGGTGTGGGGAATCGATCCAGCCAACCCACCTTTTAACTTTCCGGAAGTGAACCAGCATCTAGATCAACTTACACAACTAGATCGAGTATTATTTGATCGTGCTTCTCGCCCGGAATACGGCCCGATCCCAGACTTAATCAAACAAAACGGGAGTGTTGAAGCACAAGTGAATGGTCAAAATATGCAAGTGGTAGGTTTATTTCAGCTAGGTGCTTCTTTTGGTGCTGATGGTAACATATTAACTAGTGATTCTACCTTTCTCAAACTTTTTCCTAACTACCAACCAAATCAAATTGCAGTTGGACTGATTAACCTTGAATCTGGTGCAGATGTAGAAAAAGTGCGATCGCAACTACAAGCAGGTTTACCAAACGATATCAAAGTAATAACTCCCCAAGAATTTGCCCAAATCGAAATTAACTACTGGGGTAATCAGGGAATCGGATTTATCTTTGGTATGGGAGTAGCGGTAGGATTCATTGTTGGGATTGTAATTGTTTACCAGATTCTCTATTCTGATGTGTCCGATCACCTACCAGAATATGCCACTCTCAAAGCAATGGGATATAGCGATCGCTATCTCATGATCATGTTAATGCAAGAAGCTTTATTGTTAGCAGCATTAGGATTTATACCTGGATTAGCACTTTCGATAGGGCTGTATCAGATCACCTACGCTGCAACTTTACTTCCTGTAGGAATGAAACTCAACCGCGCCATATTTGTGCTTTCCCTAACAATTATTATGTGTAGTGTTTCCGGGATAATAGCTATGCGAAAACTCCGCGCCGCCGATCCCGCAGATATGTTTTAACTTGCTTATTTGTCATTTGTTATTTGTCATTTGTGGTTAACAATAAAACTACTAACTACTAACACTTATGCAACCTGTAATTTCAATTCAAAATCTCAATCACTACTTTGGTAAAGGTAATCTCCGTAAGCAAGTATTATTTGACATTAACTTAGATATATATGCGGGAGAAATCGTGATTATGACAGGCCCATCTGGTTCAGGTAAAACTACATTATTAACTTTGATGGGTGGCTTACGTTCTGCCCAAGAAGGTAGCTTAAGCATATTAAATCAAGAAATGTGTGGAGCTAACAAAAAACAGCTAACACAAATTCGTCGTGAAATTGGCTATATTTTTCAAGCACATAACCTGATGACATTTTTAACAGCAAAACAAAATGTTCGCATGTCTCTAGAATTACATGAAGAGATGTTAGATCAAGATTTAAATACAAAAGCAACTGCCATTTTAGAACAAGTTGGTTTAGGAAACCGCGTCGATTATTATGCAGAAAGCTTATCTGGTGGACAAAAACAAAGAGTAGCGATCGCTCGTGCATTAGTCAGTCATCCTAAAATAGTTTTAGCAGACGAACCTACCGCTGCTCTTGATAAAAAATCTGGGCGAGATGTAGTAGAATTAATGCAAAAATTAGCCAAAGAACAAGGTTGTACTATTTTGATGGTGACGCATGATAACCGGATTTTAGATATAGGCGATCGCATCATTTATATGGAAGATGGTTATCTCAAAAGTGATGATGTGAGTACAACTTCTTCAAGTCAAGTTAGCTAATCTAACGTGATATCAAAGAACCTCTCCCCAAGTCCTCTTCAAAGGGGAGCATCCCAATTTTTTCAATATACCGCGCTTGGGTTTAAACCGTTAGCTAATAGCACAAGTCGTCTGAAGGCGACTCAAATAAATCAAGTACTCTGCTTAAAGCATTTCAATCGCAGGCGGGTTTTTTGAACATTTGGGATGCTCCCTCTTCAAAGTGAATAGAAGATTAATAATTAATAATTATTAATTATTTATTACTTTTTAACCCTTATCTTGCGGGTTTTGTTTGTATCGCTGCGACTTCTAGTCGCCAGGGATATTAACATCGTTCCAACCCACAAGATATTTTTCAATAATTGATTTCCACACTAGATATGCTTCACCATTTAAATGTACACCATCTTTTGTATATCTAGCATCTAATTGCTGTTCTGAATCTAGCAAATGAGAAAATAAATCTATATATTCATAATTATATTTAGTTGCAAGTTCTCTCAAACCTAGATTTAACTTTAAAATATTATTATTATCCTGCCAATATAAATAAATTGTATTATTAACAGGTAAAATACTTTGGAGAAAAATTTTTGTATTAGGTATTTTCTCTCGAAACTCACGTAAGATTTCTTCATAGGAATCTAAAGTTTGAGCAACTGATTTATGAGCATTGATTAAATCGTTAATACCTATCATTAAGAAGATTTGCTTTGGCTTGGTTGATAATATTGTCTCTAAACGATACAAAATTCTCTCGATTGTATCTCCAGATATGCCCCTATTTTTCACATTAATATTCGACAATAATTCTATCCATTCTCCTTCATCAGTGATACTATCACCCAGCATAATAATATCCGATTCTGATTGCGGTAGTTTGGTAAATTGATTTATCTTATGCCAGTAATAGGGAGGATAAGTATTTAGATAACTAGTTTTTTTGAAATTAAAAATATTCCTTAAATTTGACAATATATACAATGCTTTATCTGGATTAACAATAAATAATCCTAAAACGCTCAACAAGAAAATATTAACAATAAAAGAAAATGACAAAACTTGTGATAACGGTTCTCTCAAATTATACATATTCAAAGAATAATTTAATTATAAGCATACTCGAATATTAATCCTAAACGTGCATCATCATGATATAAAAATCAGATTTATAATTCCACTATATATCTTCAAAAGTAGTAATAAAACTTTGGACTCTCTGCCATACTTTTTCTAACAAATCTGGACTTTCAACATCAAACCACTCAATTTGACGATAAGCACGAAACCAAGTGCGTTGACGTTTAGCAAACTGTCGAGTGTGTAAAATAGTTAATTCTTTTGCTTGATCTAAAGAAATATTCTCAGCCACATATTGCTTAATTTCTTGATACCCTAAAGTATTTAGTAAAGGCAAGTCAGCACCGTATTTTTGACAAAGATACTCCACCTCCGCTACTAAACCATCTGCAATCATTTTCTCAGTGCGCTGAGTAATGCGATCGCCCAGATGAGCAGCATCACAATCTAAACCTATTTGTAAAATTGGATAACTTGGGGGATTTTCTCCTTGTTGCTCAGAAATCGGGCGACCAGTAACGTAAAATACTTCTAATGCTCTTAAAGTCCGTACAGAATCATTGAGGTGAATCTTGGCTGCGGCAACTGGATCAACCTGTTGTAATATAGCGTAGAGTTGCATTTGACCAATAGATTCCAACTGCGATCGCAACTCCTGTTGTGGCGCTACCCTAGGAATCTTCATCCCTTGAGTAATTGAGCGAATGTATAAACCAGTACCCCCCACCAGCAATACTGGGGAATGGGGAGTGTGGAGAGTGTGGAGAGTAGGGGAAGTCAAAATGCTTCCTATGTTGTCCCCCTTGTCCCCCTTGTCTTCCACCCCCCTTTGTCCCAAAATTAAGGCTTGCGCTTGCGCCTGGTAATCTGCTACAGTCATCACTTCTGTAGGATTGCATATATCTATCAAATAGTGCGGAACTAATTTCTGTTCATCCAGAGTTGGTTTTGCTGTACCAATATCAAATTCCCTGTATACTTGACGGGAGTCTGCACTCAAAATTACAGTATCTAATCGCATAGCTAAAGCTAATGCTAAACCTGACTTACCCGTTGCCGTCGCGCCACAAATCACAATTAATTTAGTCATTTGTCAATAGTCATTTGTCAAAAGTTAGTTGTGAAGAATTCTCCTTCTCTCCCGTGTCCCCTTTCCACTCTCCTCACACACCTCCTCAAAGCAGGGGAATGCAACCCCTATTTGAATTTACCAGCAAATTGCCCTACAGTCGCCTATAAGGCTTTTGTGTTAGAATTCTGGAGTGTTTTTAAATTTTTTCGCCTTTTGGCGACTTCACCCCCACAAATCAGGAGAACTTTCATGACGAGCAGTTACAGTGCCGAACAGATTCAAGTTCTGGAAGGTCTGGAAGCCGTCCGCAAGCGACCGGGGATGTACATCGGTTCCACTGGTCCGCGAGGACTTCACCATTTAGTTTACGAGGTGGTGGACAACTCGATTGATGAGGCTTTAGCAGGCTACTGCACCCATGTGGAGGTGGATCTCAACGCCGATGGTTCTGTTACTGTAACAGATGATGGTCGCGGTATTCCTACGGGAATTGTTGCCAAAACAGGGAAATCGGGTTTGGAAACAGTATTGACGGTACTGCACGCCGGGGGAAAATTTGGCGGCGGTGGTTACAAAGTTTCTGGAGGACTACACGGAGTCGGTGTTTCTGTTGTTAATGCCTTATCTGAGTGGGTGGAAGTGACGGTTTGGCGAGATAAAAATGTTCATACCCAGCGTTATGAACGAGGTATTCCCGTCACTGAACTGAATGTCAAGCCTTACAAAGATAACCGCACCGGCACCTCCGTCAGCTTTCAGCCAGATTCACAAATCTTTACTACTGGTACAGAGTTTGACTATACGACTTTGGCAAGTCGCCTACGGGAGTTAGCATACTTAAATGCAGGTGTAAGAATTACTTTTACCGATCACCGACTGCAATTACTCAAAAGCGATCAGATCAAAGTAGAAACTTATGAGTACAAGGGTGGTATTCGTGAGTATATTACCTACATAAATGCTGACAAACAACCACTACATGAAGAAGTGATTTTCGTACAGGGAGAACGTAATAATGTTCAAGTAGAGGTAGCATTACAATGGTGTACTGACGCTTATACGGATAATGTTTTGGGCTTTGCCAACAATATTCGGACTGTTGATGGTGGTACACACTTAGAAGGTTTAAAGGCAGTTCTCACCAGGACACTAAATGCGATCGCCCGCAAGCGCAATAAGATCAAAGACGGTGAACCCAATCTCAGTGGTGAACATGTCCGTGAAGGTTTGACAGGTCTAATTTCCGTCAAAGTTCCCGATCCAGAATTTGAAGGACAAACAAAAACTAAACTTGGTAACACCGAAGTTCGAGGAATTGTTGATTCTTTTGTGGGAGAAACTCTCACAGAATATTTAGAATTTCATCCTAGTGTTGCTGATGCGGTTTTAGATAAAGCCATCCAAGCCTTTAAAGCAGCCGAAGCAGCCCGTCATGCACGGGAGTTGGTACGCCGCAAATCGGTGTTAGAATCTTCGCCATTGCCTGGTAAATTAGCAGACTGTTCTTCTCGTGATCCCAAAGAATCGGAAATCTACTTGGTGGAGGGGGACTCCGCAGGTGGTTCCGCAAAACAAGGACGCGATCGCCGCTTCCAAGCAATTCTACCCCTACGCGGAAAAATCCTGAACATCGAAAAAACTGATGACGCCAAAATCTATAAAAATAACGAAATTCAATCGTTAATTACTGCCCTTGGTTTAGGTGTTAAAGGTGAAGAATTTGATGCTTCCCAACTGCGGTATCACCGGATTGTGATTATGACTGACGCGGATGTCGATGGCGCACACATCCGTACGCTGTTATTAACTTTCTTCTATCGTTATCAACGGGCGTTAATCCAGGAGGGTTACATCTATATTGCTTGTCCTCCACTTTATAAAATAGAGCGAGGAAAAAATTACAAATATTGCTACAGCGATCGCGAAAAAGACCAACACATTAGCCAGTTTCCAGAAAACGCTAACTACAACATCCAACGCTTCAAAGGTTTGGGTGAAATGATGCCCGAACAACTTTGGTCAACTACCATGAACCCAGAAACACGTACCCTTAAACAAGTGGAAATTGAGGATGCGGCTGAAGCTGATCGCATTTTTACAATTTTAATGGGCGATCGGGTTGCACCTCGCCGTGAATTTATTGAAACCTATGGTTCTAAACTCAACCTCACGGATTTAGATATCTAAATGGGAAGGGAGCAAGGGGAAAGACAGACAAGGGAGAATTTGTTTGACAGATTCTTCCTTGTCTTTACATCTATAGCAATCCTATTTGATTTTTGTTGGCATAGCCTGCGTTCTGCGCTTAAAAAACTTAATCCAATTTGCTATATATTAGAAAAATTCAACATACTTTAACAATTGTGTAAAACAAAAAATAAAGATTGTTTTTTGAAAAGTGGTTTTAATATCAAATTTTTAAATCACAGATGTCACTATCTTGTTAAAATTTTTTTGCAAGATAAGTAGTACTCAACATACCTCCTGGAGTATTTAGGCAGAAATTATACAAGCTTATAGTTCACAAAACTTACGTATTTATATGACAAATCGTCAAAGCGATCGCACAAGTTATAAGAAAATTTAAGAAATTCACCAACATTTGGATAGTCAAAAGGCAGCTTCTAAGCTACAACTTTGGGTAGAGTAACAACTTAGATGGTCATTAGGGTATATGCTTGTGAGTTTACTCGGCAAAAGGTTTTGTGGTCTTGAACAAGCTCAAGGATAGAACGAACCACACGTGTTCGATACCTTGACTCAAACGATATAATTTTTGCTTTGAGTGACTAACTGAAATTTATTGTGCTGACGGTTGACTTAACACCATGCTAAGACACAGTTTCAATTTTGATACCTATCATCAGAGAATATACGACTGTATAATTCGCACTAATACTATGCAATTTTGTTCTCCGTGAGCTAATATCGTTAGTCTTGCTGTCAAATCTTTTCTGGATTGATTAAAATATCGGTGTATACAATAAAAAGAGTTTGTCAAGTTGCAAAGGGTTGAATTTTTAATAATGCGCTAACCTGTGATTAAGATCGAATTAGCCCTATCTAGAAATCTTCGGTCTTTCGGCTGATTCTGCCTTAGCCTCAACTCCTCAGTTAGGTTATTTGGCTCCTCGACAGGTCGAGTACTTTTATGAAAGCGCCATGACTCTAAATTGGGAATTGAGTCTGTGGTCTCATGTCTACTCTAACAAGCATGAGAGTGGCTGTTACTAAAAGACAAATGTAAATCCCAAATTAGTAATTTATGAAGGAAGTGTAAAAATGAATGCACTTTAGCGTTTAAATTGAATTAACCAAAAGTTTACTGTTTCTATAAATGTTATCAATGACGCATTGAATCTGATACAAGTAGGTTTACCGAATTTTTAAGGTAATGATGATGGTACGAAAATTCCAAAAAGTTTTAGAGAAAGTTCCAGTGTATGGGTGTCATTTTCAACATCTTTTTGGTAAAACAGGCTTTACATTACCTAGCTTTACCTAACTCAATTAGTTCATTAATGCCACATAAAGAGAGTGCAATTTCTGTGAAACAGGCTACAATCGGAACAGTCTTTTCAAAAAAAATCTTCCAACAGTCATAATTTTTTTGTATGGAGTGGTAAATTTTTTTAGCAACATGAGTCTTTTTTAGACCAGTTCAGTAAACACTTGTGTTGCCCTGCGACACATATAAAGTTTACTAAGAATGAGGAAATTTACCTTTGGGAGTACTAGTGTGGTAGAAACAAATACAGAGTTTAGAATTTACTACTTGTATTAAAGAGCTATACCACTGTTGTCTCAACAAAAGGTAAAAGTTCCAAACATATCTATCAGCCAAATTAGCTAAAAACCCTCTTAATCCAAAAGGCAATATAGCTCACTAAATTAAGAGTGGTAAGAACATCTTGAGTAATTGATTCTGCAAGGAGCATGAGGAACGCGGCATGAACCAGGCTAACAACGTACTCGATACCATAGATTATCAGCCTGACCTAGAAATTGAGATGAATCAGCCTGAACTTGAGTTAGAACTCTTGTTGGGAGACGAAGAGGACTTGCTGATCAATGATGATGGCGAGCTTGATGAAGAATTTTTAGAACCTCAGTCTGATGAGGACGACGCAAAGTCTGGGAAAGCCGCAAAATCGCGTCGTCGGTCACAAAGCAAGAAAAAGCACTACACCGAGGATTCGATTCGTCTTTACCTACAAGAAATAGGGCGAATTCGCTTGCTTCGGGCTGACGAAGAAATCGAATTGGCACGTAAGATTGCAGATTTACTAGAATTAGAGCGAGTTCGCGATCGCCTACAACAGCAGTTGGAACGCGAACCTCAATACAGCGAATGGGCAGAAGCAGTACAAATACCCTTACCACAATTCCGTCATCGCCTGCATGTTGGTCGTCGGGCGAAAGACAAAATGGTACAATCTAACCTGCGTCTTGTAGTTTCAATTGCCAAGAAGTACATGAATCGTGGTTTGTCTTTCCAAGATTTGATTCAGGAAGGTAGCCTCGGTTTGATTCGTGCTGCGGAAAAGTTTGACCACGAAAAAGGTTATAAGTTTTCTACCTACGCTACATGGTGGATTCGTCAGGCGATCACCAGAGCGATCGCTGACCAATCCCGGACAATTCGCTTACCTGTCCACCTCTACGAAACCATCTCTCGCATCAAAAAGACTACCAAGCTGCTTTCTCAAGAAATGGGCCGTAAACCTACTGAGGAAGAAATTGCTACAAGAATGGAGATGACCATTGAGAAGCTGAGATTTATTGCTAAATCAGCCCAGCTACCAATCTCTTTGGAAACACCCATTGGTAAAGAAGAAGATTCCCGACTCGGTGATTTTATTGAATCCGATGGCGAAACTCCAGAAGACCAAGTTTCTAAGAACCTCCTACGCGAAGACTTAGAAAAAGTTCTTGATAGTCTCAGCCCTCGTGAACGGGATGTTCTACGACTGCGCTATGGTTTAGACGATGGTCGGATGAAGACTCTCGAAGAAATTGGACAAATTTTCAATGTCACCCGCGAACGTATTCGGCAAATTGAAGCCAAAGCACTTCGTAAATTACGCCACCCCAACCGTAACAGCGTTCTCAAAGAGTATATCCGATAATTATCAGTCCTTGGTCATTAGCTTTGTAGAAATGACAATTGACCAATAACTAATGACAAAAAATAAGAAACCTGGGAGTGCTAATTCATCCCAGGTTTTAATTTATCTATCTATTTAGTGATGTCCTATAAAAACTTCTGGCTTAAAAATTTACATAATGCCCCAGAAGTGTAAAAAGCCTTGGCCAGAAAATAATTCAATCAGAGCAGCAGCTAAAAAGCCGATCATCGCCAAGCGACCGTTCCAAATTTCTGCTTGAGGAGTAAAGCCCCAACGCCAAGCGTTACGATCTTCGATTACAGGAGATGTGATTTTTGTTGTATCTTGCATGACTAGCACTCCAAACTGAATTTACAAAAGTTTATTAGCCTTTGTTAACTAATATAACAACACTTTTAAGAAATGCAACTTTTATGAGTAGTAGTTCTATTACATTGACTTATGGTATCTATCGATGTAATAACTTATTCAAAACATAAAATGGGGGAGCGGGAATTGGGAAAGGTAGGGGTCCCCTGGAGGGGATAAGGGGTAATGGGGATTGGGGATTGGGGATTGGATCGGGGATTGGGAAGAGACTTAGTTAAATAATTCCCCCCACACTCCCCACACTCCCTGCTCCCTTGTCCCCCTTGTCCCCTTTCCCTTTTCCCAACTTCTGCAAAAGCTCTACTCTAAACAAACTCGGCAACAGTGATAATTTTTTCATCTCTGTTGAGTTGGAATACACTTTCACCAGTAGAATCTTTCGGTAAATTTGTTACTGTGTCTACTTGTAGACGTACCACTCTTTGATGATTCGTTACTAACGCCACCTCAGATCCTGGTTTGGCTAGTAGCATACCTGCTAAGTAATCTGTCTTACTGGCAAATTTGAAAGTTTGAGTACCAATATCACCCCGATTAGCTAATCGCAAACCACTAGTTGGCAGACGTTTAGCATATCCTAGTTGCGTTACCAGCAAAATATTTTCTTCAGTATTAAAAGTTACACCACCAACCATACTTTCTCGCTGACGTAGGCGCATAGCCTGTAGTCCCATCGCGGTACGACCCATAATAGGTAGCTGTTCGTCGTTAACTTTAAATCGCAACAATCTTCCACCAGAGCTAGCTAGAATGATTTGTCTTCCTGTAGTGGTGAATTGAGTTAATAATAATTCATCATTATCTTTGAGCTTCAAAATAGTAATGCCGCGACGCGTCAAACTAGTAAATTCTGTTAAAGATAGGCGTTTAATTCTTCCTTGCTTCGTTAACAGAATCATTTCGCCGTCTTCCGGCTTTTCCGGGAGCAAAAAGCGGCTAACGACAGCTTCAGAAGCTTCTTGAGCAGTATTCGTTAGCAAGGTGATTAATGGTGTTCCCCGTGGCGATCGCCCAGTAGTTGGAGGAATATCTCCTATTTTCACTGGATAAACTTTGCCATTGCTAGTTAGTACCAACAAATCTTTATCTGTATCAGTCAAAGCTGTTTGCATCACAAAGTCATTATCAGCCATACCGTTATCAAGCTTCGACTTTTTCCCATTCGGCTGAATGCGACGCACATATCCCCGTTGCGTCAATTCTAAAATCACTTCTTCGACAGGTTGTTCAGGTTTGAGACTTTGGACACTAAATTTGAGATTTTCTTCCTCTGTCGCCTTATCTCGACGTCCCCGTGTTTCCGTGTCTTTTTGGCGTAGCTCACTCACACTTATGATTTTGGTGCGACGTTCATCACTATATTTGCGCTTCTGGGTACGCAAGTCTTTTTTCAGGCTTTTGAGTAATTCCCGACGATCACTCAGCAATTTTCGTAACGTCGTAATTTCCTCTTGTAACTGCTCATATTCTTTCTGTAAATTCTGTTGTTCCAAGCTTGTCAGGCGTCTGAGTGGCATTGCTAAAATCGCATCTGCTTGTACCTCAGTCAAATCTAAGCGACTTTGCAAGTTGATTTTCGCACTACTACCATCAGGTGATCGTCGTAAAATTTCAATTACCTCATCAAGGCGAGACAAGGCTTTCAACAAACCTTCTAACAAATGCGAACGATTTTCTGCTTTAGTTAACTCGTAAGTGTAGCGACGTGAAAGCGTTTGTTCGCGGAAATGTAAAAACTCTTGCAACAATTGGCGTAAAGATAGCTGGCGTGGCTGTCCATCTACCAAAGCCAATAAAATTGCCCCAAAAGTCGTTTGCAAAGCGGTTTGGTGATAGAGTTGCTGGAGAAGTTCTTGGGGGTTGGTATCGCGTTTGAGTTCTATGACTACACGCATCCCCTCGCGATCGCTTTCATCACGGATATCAGAAATTCCCTGCAAGCGGCCTTGATTTACCAGGTCTGCAACTTTTTCAATCCAACCTGCTTTGTTAACCTGAAAAGGTAATTCTGTCACCACAATTGCTGTTCGCCGTTTGTTTCCCCGCCCGCCAACGACTTCCTCAATCTGTACCACTCCCCGCAGCAAAATACCGCCTTTACCTGTGGTGTAAGCCTCGCGGATTCCTGTATTACCAACAATTTCCCCACCTGTCGGAAAATCAGGCCCAGGAATTAACTCAAATAACTTGTTATCCGACAAATCAGGGTTATCAATTAAAGCAATTAACCCATCCACTACTTCCCCTAAATTATGCGGTGGGATATTTGTTGCCATACCCACAGCAATACCAGCACAACCATTAAGCAACAAAAACGGTAACTGTGCTGGTAGCACCGTAGGCTCTTGCTGAGAATTATCGAAGTTACCAGCAAATTCCACCGTTTCTTCGCCAATTTCGGTTAGCATCCCTTCGTGGCTAATTGATGCGAGGCGCGTTTCTGTGTAGCGCATCGCTGCTGCTGGGTCATTATCTACACTGCCGAAGTTACCATGTCCTGCCAGTAAGGGATAGCGGCTGGTAAATTCTTGTACCAACCTCACCAAAGCATCATAAACAGCTTGATCCCCGTGGGGGTGATATTTACCTAAGACGTCCCCCACAACACGAGCGCATTTCCGATAAGGGCGATCAGGTGTCAGACCAAGTTCATGCATCGCGTATAAAATCCGTCGATGCACTGGTTTTAAACCATCACGCACATCTGGTAATGCTCGCCCGACTATCACACTCATGGCATATTCAAGGTAAGACCGTTGCATTTCGGTATGCAAGGCCGTGGTGATGACCTGTCCCGTAGAGAGAAGGTTTAACTGTTTTGCCATGAGTTTGTTCCTAAGTTTTCACTACACAAAATATGCCGTTACTGAACATTACAGCAACCACAGCATAGCGGATGTAATGCTCATCATTACAAAATCTTGATAGTTATACGATTAAAAGCAGTAGTATTATCCTTGATATCCGGGATACACATTGATTACTCAGAAGGAGACACATACTATTTTGGATTGACTATTGATTTTAGCTTTTAGATTTTAGATGTTCGGGTCATGCCTTGCGTACAAGTAGCGTGAGACTTAATCCAAAATCAACGTCCAGAATTCAAAATTACTTAACTCCTCGCATCAAAGGGGCTTGGAGCTTTTAGATTGGTGAAAAGGAATTCACCGTAAATGTGGATGAACTACTAATCCAATTTAATCATCCAAAATCCAAAATCCAAAATATAAAATTTCTGTTATCCCCTCACCCCTAAAAGTCAAATTCTCATGAAAACTGTTTTGATTGTCGAAGACGATCTGATTAATGCTCGCGTTTTTTCTAAAATTTTGACCAAACGCGGTGGACTGGAAGTCAAACATACCGAAAATGTGGAAGAGGTAATGAGAATTGCCCAAGCGGGAGAGGCAGACATTATTTTAATGGATGTTTCTCTATCAAGAAGTGTTTATCAAGGTAAGTCCGTTGATGGAATAAAAATTACACAACTGCTAAAATCCGATCCGCAAACTGCCACTTTACCGATTATTCTCGTGACAGCACACGCAATGGAGGGCGATCGCGAAAATTTTCTCAAGCAAAGCGGCGCTGATGGTTACATCTCTAAGCCTGTTGTTGATCATCAACTTTTTGTTGACCAGATCATCGCACTGCTACCTAAAGATAATTCGTAATGATACACCCCTTGAACTAAAACGGTAGCCCAATAGACTAAATGGGCAACCGTTTTTTTCTGTTTAATATATATGTACTACTAGATAGCACTTTTGAGCAAGTGGCAACGGACTTCCAAATAAAAAACATCCCATCGCACCAAGGATAAGAGAAGGGGAACAAGGGAGTGTGGGGAGTGTGGGGGGAATTATTTAACAAGTCTCTTCCCCATCCATCCCCAATCCCTAATCCCCAATCTCTACTGCATCGGCTGTGGTGGGGGAGTTGTGTTTTCCCCTCTTTGCTGTAAGGCTGCTTGAATGCGGGGCAATTCTAAGAATTTTTTGGTATCCGCAAGTAAGCGATCGCCCCAGAGGTTTTCTTTGAGAAAATCTATATCACCATAACGGTCATCAATACGGAGTGCTGTTTCACCCATCGCGAGACCTTTTTGCCGTTCGCCTTTATTGTATAGTGCCACAGCCAGAGCCAATAAAGGTTCTGCGGCTTGCTTTTCAATTGTGACAGCAGATTGCCATTGCTGGAGCGCCCCTGCCACATCACCTTGTTCGTACTTAATTAAACCAATATTATTAATTGCAGGCCAGAATTTTTTATCTTGAGAGACTGCTTGATTATACTGGGCGATCGCATCTGGGTATCGACGCTGCATATAGTAGGCATTACCCAAATCAAATAACCCCTCTGGATCATTGGGTTTTAACTTTAGACCCTGCTGGAAATAGTCAACAGCAACATCGTATTTTTTTTGTTGAAAGTTGGCTGAACCCAAAGCGAACAGAACATCACCATTTTTGGGATTCAGAGACTGAGCTTTTTTTAAAGCAGCGATCGCAGGATCTAATTCTTTGGTTTGTAAATATAAACCGCCTAAGAGAAACCAAACTTTATCACTTTTAGGAGCTAATTGAGATGCTAGCCGCGCTCTAGGCATAGCCATTTCGTATTGTTGAAACTGTGCTAGTTGTGCTGCTTCTTGTGCTAAACCCAACCCTTGCTGTTCCAATTTGGCTGTATCGAGTTGCAATGTATGGGGTATTAATGCCTGTGCATGAGCAGCTTTAGGCATACTCCACAAACTACAGACAACAATCAGAGAAATTAAACCAATTCGTTTAGGCACACTACCGCCTCTCCGCCACGATGAATGAATCTTTCAGATAGCTTAAACGATCTCCGCTCGTGTGTGTGCAAGAAAAGTTTACAAAGAAAGGGAACGGGGAACGGGGAAAAGACAAACAATGCCGAGTATCAAACACTCGTCGTCGAGTATCAAACACTCGTCGTCGAGTATCAAACACTCGTCAGCGAGTATCAAATACTCGTCGTCGAGTATCAAATACTTGTCAGCGAAATAAAAATACTTGTTCACAGAAATCTGGGTTAAGCCCATTCCCTTGAAGAGGAACAAGGAGGACACGGGGGACAAGGAAGCAGGGAGGGGAGTGTGGGGAGAATTATTTAATAAGTCTCTTCCCAATCCCCAATCCCCTTATCCCCATCCATGACTTTGGTCACGTACCAGTTTGTGACCTTTGCACCATGTAATTGCTGAAAGTAATTTATACGATATGTTTATTATCCTTCTTGCAGAAGCCGGGCCAAGGGGAAACAACGAGGGAAGTGTAAAGGGAAATAGGAAAAAGGAGATAGATCTAAAATTTAAAACCTTTATCCCTTAACCCTTCACCTTTTCCCTTCTTGATTTACCCTTGAACCGTTTCCCAATTGCTAGTAAACAAGAATAAGTACTTAGACAGAATTAATTACATATTGTTTTTCTATATCCCTGTTCCCTGTTCCCCATTTCCCATTCCCTCTTCTTTTTACACAAAAAATAATAGAAATGGCTTCTAATACATCTAACACTGTAGATTCCTTACCTTCGCTGCCAAATATCAAAAAAAGAGTCAAAATTACTTGGTTTCCGTGGCTAGCCATTCTCTTACTAATAGGTGCTATTAGTTTCCTCGTCTATCGCCAACTAGTTGTTGTTCCCACTCAGGAAGCTAGAAGCAAAACTTTAACACTTCCTGTAGAAAGGCAAACTTTACCAATAAAGGTTTCTGCCAATGGTACCGTAAAACCGGAACGGTTAATCAACATCAGTCCTAAAAACTCAGGCATACTGAAAAAACTTTTAGTTCAGGAAGGAGATACAGTCAAACAGGAGCAAATACTTGCTTACATGGATGACTCAAATCTTCAAGGACAACTCATCCAAGCCCAAGGACAACTGGCACAAGCCCAGGCAAATCTACAAAAGGCAGAAGCAGGAAATCGTCCCCAGGATATTGGCCAATCACAAGCGCAACTAGATGAAGCACTAGCAAATCTACGTAAAGCCGAAGCAGGAAATCGCACTCAAGATATTGCCCAAGCAGAGGCACGCTTAAAACAGGCTCAAGCTACTTTGAGTAAGGCAGACGATGATCTGCGCCGCAATCAGGAACTCTACAATGATGGGGCTATTTCTCTGCAAACTGTAAATCAAAAACGTGCAGATCGCGACAGCGCCCAAGCCCAAGTCAATGAAACCCAACAGGCTTTAGCATTGCAAAAAGCGGGATCGCGTCCCGAAGATATTCAGCAATTACAAGCTGTGGTAAAGCAAAGACAAGAAGCTTTAGCATTATTAAAAGCAGGTTCACGCCAAGAAGATATTAAAGCTTCCCGTGCCGCAGTCACTTCTGCTCGTGGTTCGCTGCAAAATATTCAAGCCCAAATTAATGACACGATTATCAAATCACCTTTTGATGCTGTTGTCACTAAAAAATATGCTGACCCTGGTGCTTTTGTAACTCCTACAACTTCAGCCAGTTCTGTTTCCTCAGCAGTATCTTCTTCAATTTTGTCCTTGGCTTCTACTAACCAGGTTGTCGCAAATATAGCTGAGACTAATATTGCTCAAATCCGTCTTGGTCAAAAAGTCACAATTACAGCAGATGCTTATCCAGGTAAAACTTTTGAGGGTCGAGTTAGTCAAATTGCTGCTCAAGCCACAGTAGAGCAAAATGTTACTAGTTTTGAAGTGAAAATAAATATTACCTCAGACTCGCAAAATTTATTGCGGTCTGGAATGAATGTAGAAACAGAGTTTCAAGTCGGTCAATTACAAAATGCAGTGGTTGTACCGACTGCTGCTGTGGTACGACAACAAAATGCTACAGGTGTATTTGTGACTGGAGCAGATAACAAACCTAAGTTTACTCCCATTCAAACTGGTGTGACTGTCAATAACTTTACTGAAGTTAAATCTGGCTTGAAAGGTAATGAGAGGGTGTTACTGAGTTTCCCACCGGGTTCACGACCCCAATCAACACCTAGAGGAATGTTTCCGGGGATGCCTGGTGGTGGTAGAAATAGTGGCAGCAGAAATAGTGGTGGTGGAAGTCCTCCGCCGATGTAAAGAATTAAAAGGGAACGGGGAGAGGGGAACAGGGAAAATGGGGTTTTAGATCTCCTTGGGTTTGTATTTTCAATCAGTATTAAATATAACAAGCATGTTTAAGGCTTTTAATAAGGGTAAAAGTGCTTATCAATTGCCAATGACAGAAATCTTGTCAATGGCAGCAGAAGCTCTGTGGAGTAACAAATTACGCACAGGATTAACCATGCTGGGCGTTATTATTGGAATTTCCTCAGTAATTGCCATTACTTCTGTGGGTCAGGGTGTACAAAAGGCTACTGAACAACAAATTCAGGCTTTAGGTACAGATATTCTGCAAGTTTTTGCTGGTTCTGCGAGAAGTGGAAATGTTCGTCAAGGGCTGGGTTCTAGCAGTACTTTAACTTGGGAAGATGCAAAAGCGATCGCTCAACAAGCACCATCAGCTCAAATTGTTTCTGCTTATTTACAACGCAGCGCACAAGTTGTCTACGCAGGACAGAACACATCCACGACAATTTATGGCACAGATTTGAACTATCCAGATGTCAGAAACACTCACCCGCAATCAGGGAGATTTTTTAACCAAGACGAACTAAATACCGCCAAGCAAGTTGCTATTTTAGGCCCCACAGTTCAAAGAACGCTATTTGGCGAAGGTGTCGATCCCATCGGTGAAAGAATCCGTATTCAAGGAGAAGCTTATGAAGTGATTGGGGTGATGGAACCTAAAGGTTCTCAAGGGCCAATGGATCGGGATGATCAAATTTTTATTCCTTTGACCAGTATGTCAGCAAGACTTGTTGGCAACAACGCCTTAAATGGTGTTTCTGTAAATGGGATTTTACTTAAAGCCAGTAACGAACAGCAACTAGAAGCAGCTCAGTTTCAAGTAACTAACATTTTGCGTCTGCGCCACAACATTTTTCCACCACAAACAGATGATTTTAGAATTACCAACCAAGCTGATATCGCTAACACCTTTACTAACGTTGTGGGTTTATTCACTGTCATGATAGTAGCGATCGCTGGTATTTCTTTATTCGTTGGAGGGATTGGAATTGCAAATATTATGCTCGTTTCCGTGGTTGAACGCACACGAGAAATTGGGATTCGCAAAGCACTAGGCGCAACCAATTCTGCTATCCTCAACCAATTTTTAACGGAAGCGATCGTTATATCTGCTTTCGGAGGAGGTATTGGAATTGCAGGAGGTGTGATCATTGCTGCTGCTGCTGCTGCTATTTTTAAGTTTCCTTTTGTTGTCTCTCCTTTATCAATCATCGCTGGTTTTGGACTCTCGTTTACAGTTGGGTTATTAGCCGGAGTCATACCAGCACGCAACGCTGCTAAGTTAGATCCGATTGCTGCTTTGAGGAGTGATTAGTGAGGGGATTGGGGATTGAAGTTTTGGGTGGTTTTTTGGAACGCACAGGGAAGCGGAGTGCGATCCCTTGTTGGAGTTTTAACTGAGAAGTTTCTCGTTTCAAGTGAGAAGTTTCTTGTTTCAGGTGAGAAGTTTCTTGTTTCAGGTGAGAAGTTTCTTGTTTCAGGTGAGAAGTTTCTTGTTTTAAGTGAGAAGTTTCTTGTTTCAGGTGGGAAGTTTCTTGTTTTAAGTGAGAAGTTTCTTGTTTCAGGTGAGAAGTTTCTTGTTTTAAGTGAGAAGTTTCTTGTTTCAGGTGGGAAGTTTCTTGTTTTAAGTGAGAAGTTTCTTGTTTTAAGTGAGAAGTTTCTTGTTTTAAGTGAGATTTTTCTCATTTCAAGTGAGAAGTTTCTCGTTTCAGGTGAGAAGTTTCTTGTTTTTACGAATTTGTCTCTATCGAAATTAAGGAAACAGCTTTTCGGATTGATGGAGTTCTGAACCTGAATGTTTTAGTTTCAAGCTTGAAGTTTCGAGTTCTGAACCTAAAGTCCCTATTAATTACCTAAACAAAATTAATTACACATTCTTCAAGCTGTTAACAGTTCCCTGTTCCTTATTCCCTGAACTTCACGAATGAATTTAATTTTGCCTAACCACTAACAAACAACGATAAAAAAATGATTTGGATGGAATCTATTACCAAAGCTTACCAACTTGGGGATGTGCATGTGCCAGTACTCAAGGGAATTAATCTGGCTATTGAGGAAGGGGAATACGTCGCTATTATGGGTATGTCTGGCTCTGGGAAATCGACGTTGATGAATATTATCGGCTGTCTGGATCGCCCTACAAGCGGACAATATGTTTTGGAAGGCAGAAATTTGACAACCTTTGGTGATGACGAATTAGCATATATTCGCAATCAACGGATTGGTTTTGTCTTCCAACAATTTAATTTATTGTCACGAGCAACGGCGTTAGACAACGTTATGCTGCCGATGGTTTACGCTAATATACCAAAGTCAAAACGTCGTCAAAAAGCGATCGCAGCTTTGACTAGAGTCGGTTTAGAAGACCGGATCTTCAACCGTCCCAGCCAACTTTCTGGAGGACAACAACAACGAGTGGCGATCGCGCGTGCTTTAGTAAATCGACCCGCTTTAGTTTTAGCAGATGAGCCAACCGGAGCATTAGACACTAAAACTTCTGAAGAAGTCATGGAATTATTGACAGAATTAAATGACCAAGGAATCACGATTGTGATTGTCACCCACGAACCAGATG
Organism: Pelatocladus sp.; assembly: GCF_059505505.1. Classification (NCBI taxonomy): domain Bacteria; kingdom Bacillati; phylum Cyanobacteriota; class Cyanophyceae; order Nostocales; family Hapalosiphonaceae; genus Pelatocladus; species Pelatocladus sp. The sequence goes on from NZ_JCACKS010000223.1 coordinate 42,920, forward strand.
TTGCAGCGCAAACAAAAAGGACTATTCGGGTTCAGGATGGTTTAGTTGTAGATTAGACCTCTTGCAAAAGTCGAATGAACCCCCCTCAATCCCCCCGTTCACGCAGGGTGGTTTCATACGAAAAAAGAAAAATATGGAAGTCTGTATTTATCGTTTTGAAGCATAGATTTTTACCCCTCTCCAAACCTCTCCCCTTATTAAGCGCATCTGTACCGCCTCGGAATAAATTCCGAGTCTCATAGCGCAAGTCCTCTTCAGAGGACTCAAAAAAAGTTTGTTCCAGTCCACTTGAGTGGACTTTCGCTATGAGCCTGGAACTTTAGTTCTAGGCGGGATACAGTTTCAACTTGTGTGTACACCGCAGTTATTAAGGGGAGAGGCTTTAAAAGAAGATTTTAATTTTTCTCTGCTTGTATGAAACCACCCTGCTCAATCCCCCCGTTCACGGGGGGAAGATTTAGTTCCCTCCCCGTAAACCTACCGTGTACACACAAGTCGAATTTCTTCTTAAATCCCATTGAATTCGGGTGGTCGTTTATTGAATTCGGGTGGTCGTTTATTGAATTTGGGTAGTTGTTTATTGAATTTGGGTAGTTGTTTATTGAATTCGGGTAGTTGTTTATTGAATTTGGGTGGTCGTTTATTGAATTT
>NZ_JCACKS010000224.1:0-43344 GCF_059505505.1 Pelatocladus sp.
CCTCGTAACATCATTTGAGAATCCCTGCGGCTTTAGTCCAGGGAGTACGTCAATACCTGAAATACTTCAGGAGAACTAGGTTGAGATAACTGGCTAACGGTGTCTGGAGTTAATGATTTAACATAATGCCAGAGAAAGTTTTCGGTTTCTGACTCACCGTTAAAAAATTCTGAGACTTTATTAGATGGGTTATTCACGTTTTTCCTCCTGTACTACCACAACAGCAGGCAAACTGAATTTCTATCAAACTTTAATCACAGATTATGAATTATCTGTTTAACTTTAACTATTGCTGTTGTGTGCTTCTGCAAACTAATGTAACAGGCTGAAGTTGTGTTGACAGTGGGTGTAACCGTACCAAAGAAAGCGGAAAATATCACCATATTCCTTAGTAGGAGCAAAAGAAAAGGCCGTTCGCTCTCAATACTGCTCGGATAAGACAAATCGATTGGCATTTAAACCCACCAGAGACGTTGCAGTGCAACGGCTCTACATACCCAAAATTATGACGAAAATCCTATCCCTTGCAGTATTGCATTCGCTCCTATTAACTTGCTAAATATTCATTGATACTGAGTTTAGATTTGCGAAGTTTACTTAGGGCTTCCCGTTCGATTTGTCGCACTCGTTCGCGGCTGATGTTTAGTATTTCGCCGATCTTAGCTAGAGTCAGGGCGTGTCCATCATTTAAACCAAAGCGTAAGGATATCACTTCCCGTTGTTGTGGTGTGAGATCTGCCATGAGAGCTTCTAAGTCACCAGATAATGAAGACTGGGTGACGAAATCTTCTGGAGATGCTCCTGGATCTTCTAGCATTTCTCCTAGTTCAGTATCATAATTATCTCCCAAGCGTATATCTAGAGATAGAGGAACACGTGCTTTTTCTAGATACTCTCGTACTTGTTTGGGGGTTAATTCTAATTCTTGTGCTAATTCTGAAACTGAAGGAGCGCGTCCTAATTTTTGGGATAATTGGCGTTGTGCTTTTTTGATTTTATTTAGTTTTTCGGTAATGTGAATCGGCAGGCGAATAGTCCGGCCTTTTTCGGCGATCGCACGAGTGATGGCTTGACGTATCCACCAATAAGCATAGGTAGAAAATCTGTAGCCTTTGGTAGGGTCAAATTTCTCTACACCGCGCTGCATCCCAATGCTACCTTCTTGGATTAAGTCCAGCAAATCGACGTTGCGCTTAATATACTTTTTCGCCACAGAAACCACCAGTCGCAGATTAGCTTCAACCATCCTGCGTTTAGCAATTTCAGCCTCAGCGATCGCTTTATCTAATTCTGTGAGTTCTAAATGCGTCGCTGTCGCCCATTCTGCTAGCGTTGGTTCACGACCTAACTGGTGCTGAAGTAACTCTCTAACCTCACGTAGAGCTGCTGCTCGCTGCACCTGTTTGCCATAAAAAATCTCTTCCTCGTGTGTTAACAGTGGTACGCGACCAATTTCACGTAGGTAAGTCCGCACTAGGTCTGTAGCTGTCTGAGCGGTCTTCATGGCACTACTCTTTAGTAATTCTTAGTTTGGAAGTGGTGTATTTGATAGATGTCAGTGGTTGGGTGTTTACCCAATCAATCGATTTTGGATTTACGCTGCTATTGACACGCCCGGTAAGATGAGGACGACTGGTAGTTTTGATTGTTCTGAGTTATTAAAGGCTACAATCACTTTATTTTTATGCACAAGTATCCACAGTCATAAAGATGGTGTTCTGTAAAACATTTTGCGACTGTTACATTATTAAGCATTGTAACATTTATGATAATTTTTTGACTATAGTACAGAATAGAATTGTGTGTTATTTTTATTAACTTTAGCTAAGTGATTTTTTTGAAATCGTATCTAGAAGCTTATTCCATAACTTTAGCAAGGGCAAGAAATTTTTCTAATCTTTCTTAATAAAACTCAATAATAACTAATAAATTTGTACTTCTTTGTACTTAGTTGGGTAAAGTTTGGGCTTTTAAAGCCCCCACTACATCTGTACCGAGTATCTCAACAAAGTTAAAAACAGAGCGATCGCACTTGTTGATACAAGAGTGCGATCGCTCTTTCTCTTTCTATACTGTCAAAAGCTAATCATAAATCGCAAAAGAACAGTTAATCGCACCTCGATTTTGAGAAGTGCGATCGCCTTTCCATAACTTTAATTCAAACTTTCATCTGCTTGACAATCAAACATAACCATAAGGTTACTTTCAGGTGAGATCTGGCGCAAACGTTGCATGTGTCCGTCAGCGTCAGAGCGACTACGGAAGCGAGCAATAATCTGACGCTCTGTATCAGGGAGTAAACGGGCAATTACCCAGGAATTTAGACGATTTTTGTAGGCAACAGTCTGGGTACTGGTCTTCGGCTCGTTGTATTGTGTATTTTGTGTCATGATTAAGTTATCGATAAAGTGTTTAACAAAGGGCGTTAGTGACTCTCTTGGCGGGGATGCACCGGCGCCTTACTTCTTTGAAGAATTTAACCCCATATCACAAGAATTGTCAATTGTCAATTATCACCATCAACTTAGGCAGTGCGTACAGTCAGAGAAAACGCGCAGGAGTTGTGAAATATTAAAGTAGCAGTTAGACTAAGCACACCTGATATTAAAAATAGGGTTTAGGTGGTCAAGGCTTACAGACTAAGTATGAGAGATTTCATACAGTCTGTTTGTGATGTATCACATTAGTTGTTCGTCTTTAAAATACATAACCAAGATATAATAAGCACACGGAAAAAGAGGAATAAAATTCCATCTCTATTCTGTGAGCCTAATTTATGGGCGTCCATTTTTATATTCCTAGTCGGGAAAAAGATTCAGGAACACCCAAGCAGAAAATTTGGTTCGTATTTCCGCTTACGTGATTTGTATCAAAGCACAGAATTTGGACTAGTGCAAGTAGTTCCTAAGTTATTATGAACTAGAAATATGCCACTTTATAAACTGCCCTTTTTTGTCTGAGTGTATGGGCGTCTCTAAAAAACTATCATTAAAGTTTCTACGAAAATCGCAGAAAACTTAAGGTTATGATAGCTTTTCATGATTTTTTAAAAGCATAAACTCATAAAGTTTCTCATCAAACAAGCTTTTTAAGCTCCTAAAGCAATTATTGCAAATATCTCTACAATCCAAATCATAACCTTCATATCCACAGTTTTGGCAAAATGGCAACTCAAGTAATTTAATGCCACTTATGATGTAATGAAGCTTTCCAGTGAAATGGCAGCGCAGGCTCAAACAAACTTCCACAAGCATGATTTTTCATGCTGTGGAATTTTTCAGAATTTAAAGCAAAAATATGGGAGAAGAAATAGCAATTTCCCTAAAAAATATCTCAAAGTGCTTTAAATGCTATATTCATCCTGTAGATAGGCTCAAAGAAATTTTTCTATCTGGTAAAAGCAGAGCTAGTGAATTTTGGGCATTACGAGATATTAATTTAGAGATTCCGAAAGGTGAAACAGTAGGAATTATTGGTAAAAATGGCTCTGGGAAGAGTACTTTACTACAAATTATTGCTGGCACTTTGACACCAACAACAGGTGAAGTGATAGTGAATGGTCGTGTATCGGCGTTATTAGAATTAGGTAGTGGATTTAATCCTGAATTTACTGGAAGACAAAATGTATTTTTTAATGGCAGATTATTAGGATTAAATCAGAAACAAATTGAAGATAAATTTGACGCGATCGCCAGTTTTGCTGATATTGGAGATTTTATTGATCAACCAGTTAAAACTTATTCTAGTGGGATGTTTGTTCGCTTGGCTTTTGCGGTAGCAGTAAATGTCGATCCAGAAATTTTAATTGTTGATGAAGCGCTAGCAGTGGGAGATATAGTTTTTCAACATCGCTGTATGCGCCGGATGCGAAGTTTAATGGATTCTGGAGTTACCACATTGTTTGTATCTCATGATTCTGGAGCAGTTAAAACATTATGTAATTCAGCAGTAATGATTCATGAAGGTCAAAATTACTTTTCGGGAACGCCTAATGCTGTCATTATTAAGTACATGAAGCTGGTTACAGAAACAGAATTAGGAATAGGCACTAAAAAAGAAGAAAATTCATCTCATAACCAGCACCATTCTCAGCAATCTTTAGTAAAGTCCCAGCCTACTCGCAGAGGTAATCGGAAAGCATTAATCAAAAATATTCAATTACTTAACAAAATTGGAGAAAAATTAGGAGAAACACCGACTATAGGATTTAATGAACAAGTTAAACTAATTGTCGAACTCGATGTCTATGAAACTTTAAAAGCATGTATAGTTGGTTTTTTTATTTGTGACAAAAATGGAAATGAATTAGTTGGTAGTAATACATTTGAAGAAAATTATCCGATTGATAAATTAGAGCCAGGAGAACAGTTAAAAATAGAATTTATATTTCATTTACCATTACGCCCAGGCTCTTATAGTTTGACTGTAGCGGGTGCAGAAAACTATACAGCAATGACATTTGACTGGATTGACAATGCAATGGTATTCCAAGTACTTCCCCCTGATACAGGTAAGCGTATCCATGCTTGGGTAGATCTGCCAATAAGTGTTCAGGTTGAGGTGTCACCTCAGAAATTACCAATGATCAAATAAGAATAGTGTGTTTGTATGATTATTACATCAGAAAAAGATTATCCTTTATTGCCAAGTATAACTATAGAAGAATTAGATGAAAATAGTAGTTTAAAAAAAATGCTCCATTGGATAGGAGAAAATAAACGTGTCATTGATTTTGGCTGCGCTACAGGTTATTTTGCTAGGTTATTAAGTAGCAAAGGTTGTCAAGTTACTGGAATTGAAATTAATCCCAAGGCTGCCAAAATCGCTGAAGAATATTGCGAAGAAGTAATTGTTGCTGACTTAGATTTTGTGACTTTAAGGGATATTTTATCAGGACAAACTTTTGATGTAGCTGTATTTGGAGATATTTTAGAACATCTGCGAAATCCTTGGAGAATACTAGAAGAAATTAAGCAAATATTGCAGCCAGGAGGATACGTAGTTGCTTCTATTCCTAACATTGCTCATGGAGCAATTCGACTAGCTTTATTGCAAGGAAAATTTGAATATACAGAACTAGGTATTTTAGACAATACACATTTAAGATTTTTTACTCGTCAAACAGTTACACAATTATTTGAGCGTTCTGGATATTTTGTTGATACGTATGAACAAATAAAATTACCAATTTTTTCTGGCTCAGACTGGATACCTTATATAGATAAAAATAAAATTGATATTAATATCATTAATACTATTGAACAAGATGAAGATGCTGATACATTGCAGTTTGTCCTGCGAGCATTTCCATTAAGTTTGGAGGGTAAATATTCATCTTTATATCAACAATATTCTCAACTGTCTGAGGAATATAATTATTGCCAAAATCAGCTAAAAGAAATATATGCTGAATTTAAGCGATCGCAGTTTGATTTAGAAGATAAACAAATTCAGTTAGAAAAAACTCAAACTCAATTAGAACAATCTCAATCTCAACTACAAGAAATTCAGCAGCAATGGCAAAATACACAAACCCAGTTACATCAAGCTCATACAGCCTGGGAGCATTGTCAAAACATAATCAAAGCAATGGAAAGTAGTAAATTTTGGAAACTTCGTCAAGCTTGGTTTAAACTCAAAAAAGCTTTTATTTTGCAAAGAGGAAGTCAGCAATGATTAAAGCAAAAGAACACTCTCAATTAATATTGAATCAAAGCAAACTTAACTCTCGCCACTCAGAATTATTAGCAAATCAAACAGACTTAAATACTGAATATATACAAACACAACTAATTTTAAAGTATCATCATATTCATCCTGAAAAAACTTTTTATAAATCCACACAATTAGAACCACAACCCGTCAAAATAAAAGAATCAAATTTAACTATAGATGAAAAAAGACTATTATATATATCTCGCTTAAAAGCCGCAAACTTATGTGAAAAAATGGGTAGTTCTCCGTGGAATTTGAAATCAAATTCTGCATATGATAGGTGTAATAAACCATGTATCTCGGTGATCATTACACTTTATAACTACTCAGAGTATATTTATGAATGTTTAGAAAGTGTTGCGAAAACAGACTTAGCTAACATACCAGGAGGTATTGAAGTCTTAGTTATTAATGACTCTTCAACAGATAACTCAGCTAATTTAGTCGCAGAATATTTGCAACAATCTCAAATACCAATCTGTTTAGTTAGTAAGTGGTTTAATACTGGTTTAGCAGATGCTAGAAACGTAGGATTGAGACTTTCTCGTTCTCCCTATGTTTTTATATTAGACGCAGATAATTGGATTTACCCAAATTGTTTACCTGTTCTTTATGAAACGATTAAATCTTCTCGATGTGCTGCGGTATATGGTGAAATACAAAGATTTGATAACCAAACTAGACAAGAAATTAATCGTATCTCTTGCTATGACTGGGATGTACATAAGTTAGTTAAACAGCCATATATAGATGCTATGGCTCTGTTTAATAAAAATATATTACTCAAACTAGGTGGATATTCTACAGAATTAATTGAATATGGTTGGTTTGGATGGGATGACTACGATCTCTGGTTAAAAATTGCTCAGTCAAACTATTCTTGTAAACTTGTCCCAACAGTACTTAGTTACTATAGAGTGCATTCAGAATCCATGATTCATACTACAAATAAATATGCGCTTAATATAGCTAAATATTTTTGTCACAAATTTAGAAAATTAGCTAATAAATATTATAGCTCAGATATGTGGTTTGGATTTCCTAAGAGTGAAATTTATCTCGAACTAAACCTATCTAGTCAACCAAATCAAAATAATTTAATATTGCAAGAACTGCAATATGCTTATGCTCAAATTGCAGCAATGGAATCAAGTAAGTTTTGGAAATTGAGAAATCAGTGGTTGAAAGTGAAAAAAATGTTAGGTTTAGCAAAAAACATTGAGATTAATTAGTTCTTTGTAATGAGTGCTTTAGTACTATAAATTTAAATGAAAAACTATAAAATTGCAGTTTACATAACCGCTTATCAAGAAAAAGAAGCTCTTCAGAAAACTATTACAGCTATAACAAAACAGTCATCCCCAATTGAAAAAATATTTATAGTTGATAATTCTAAAAGTCAAATAATCGCCAATAATCATCAGGAAAACATAATTGTAGATTTTCATCCCGAAAATATTGGAGTTGCTGGAGGGTTAAAAATTGCTGTTAGTTGGGCTATCCAAAAAGGCTATGATTTTCTTTGGCTGTTTGATCAAGATAGTGAACCGGATGATGATGTTTTAGAAAAACTATTAACTAATTATCAAGATTTATCTCAAAATCAAAACATAGGGATAATTGCTCCTGCAATATTCGATATTAATACAAAACAAGAATTTCCTGGTTATATTTTTTCAGATTATAAGCTTGCGCCTATACCAGGGCTTGCTAAAATTAAAAATATTTATCAATGTGATGCTGTTATTACATCGGGATCTCTAATCAACATCAATGCAGCCAAATATGTCGAACTACCAAGAGTAGATTTATTTTTAGACGCTGTAGATTATGCTTACTGCATGAATTTCCGAAAAAAAGAATATAAAATTATTGTTATTAAAAATGCGATGATGAAACATCGTATCGGAAATTATTCTCAAGTGAAAGATAGATTTAAAAAATATACAAACACATTTAGTACTTTTATTTGTTCTCCTTCTCGCTATTACTATGCTTGTAGAAATCATACTTTTTTTGAAACCAGACTTGTACAAAAAAAATTCTTATATCGTTCAATAGCTTACAGAATCAAAATTTTACTGACGATGATGGAGAGAATTATTCGTTACGAACCAGATTCCGTATTAATAAAATTATGGGCTTGTATCGTGGGAACTTTTGATGGTTTTCGTGGCAAGCTGGGTAAGACTTGGTAAATAATATTTATAGTAAATACTCTAGATGACAAACTAAAGTTACAAGAATGTTTGTAAAATTAATACAGCGATCGCACTTAATCGTAAGCGATCGCTAAAATTCCTCCGTTGTTAAGTAAAGCCAGCAGCACGATCATAATCGCTGTCATCAGATAGAAATGAAAAATTTGAAAAATTTTGATTTACTCATTCCACAACCAGCAACATTGCATGTCCATCAGGGTCTTTAACTAAACAACCCTGCCTGTAAGTAAATGGGCTATCTGCAAGCTGTACAATTCTTGGTGACACAAACTGAACCCCGTTTTGCCGTAGCTTATCCACTAGCTGCTCAAGATTATTTACAACTAGCTCAATTTGCATGTGTGAAATATCGGAACTTTTCCAATCACTCGGTATTGGGCGACCTTTTCCAGGCAAAATATAGTCCAGCATTTCAATTCCTACACCATCTTGAGTTGGTCGCAGATCTGTAATTCGGACTTCGGCTCCTGGTAAATTATCCAGGCGAGTTTGGGTAGGACGCCAGTTGAAACTGCGGCTATCAATTTGCATTCCCAGGAGATCGCGGTAAAAATGTAGACTCTGGTCGGTTTGAAAAACTGCGATCGCACTATGATCAATTCCCAAAAACAAGCGATTCGTGTTTTGATGCCATTTATCTTGTCCTTTATCAGGCGGAAACCAAATTAACTCTAAATCATGACCGTCAGGATCTTTAAACTTGAAGGCGCGGACACCAGCAGATGCTTCATTCCCAGATGATATTGTCTGTGGTTCAACCGATATGGATTCAATTGGAAATGAATGCAAATGAGCATAGGCGCGATCCATATCACTAACCACAATTGCCAAATGTTGAAACCACAGGTCATTACTTTGTGAATCACTGGGGATGGGTTTTCCCTCTACATTGAGATACTCCATTAACTCGATGAGTTCATCTTGTAATCGCAAGCTGACAATGCGAATTTTTGTCCCAGTTACGCCTTCCAAGTCGCTGTAATCCTGTCCTTCAACAGTGATGTCGGAAACGAACTCAAAACTAAGCGCTTGTGTATAAAAATCCAAAGAGCGATCGCAATTTGTGACTGTTAAGCCAATAGCTCTAATTCTTTGTACCTGTACATTGGTTTGACTAGCCATATTAGACACCCTTTGTACTTACTATTTTGATAATAATATTCCCTTGTGGAATCTGGGCGCTTGTACCATCAAAGAAGTATCGGTCAATCCAAAATCGCAAATCGAAACTTCCTACCTATGGCTCGTACAGGTTACACTCTACCAGTATTTGCAGTGGCTGCTGCTAAGGCTGCTTTGCTACATCTAAGTAGCAAGATAAACTCACAGGTATCCGTTGAGATTGATCTGCTACCCACAAAAGCAGAAATTCCCATCTCTCAAGTAGCAATGCTAGAACTGCATAGCGCCCTAGCCATAACACACAGTGATCCTGGTGATAATTTAGACCTAACAAGAAATACACCTATTTGGGCTTGGGTGAGATTGTCACAACGACAGTCTCAAGCTTTGGTTTTGGAAGCTGGTGAAGGTTTGGGAAAAACAGCTGCTGGGGAAGCAGCAATCTATAGCTATGCTCGTCGTTTGTTTGATGCGAATTTACTACCCCTGATTCCTCTAGAGCAAACATTAACAGTATCAATTATTCTTCCCGAAGGTCGCCAATTGGCACAACGCACTTCCAATGAAGCTTTTGGTATTTTAGAGGGACTGTCATTGTTGGGAACTAGTGGTATTTCTCAACCCTTGTCTGTGGCTGATCATCTAGAAGAATTTCGCCAATCATTGCAAACTAAACTCAGGGATTATACTGATTTGGCATTTTGTATAGGTAGTAATGGTATGCAAGTTGCTCAACGTTTAGGTATACCAGAATCAGCGATCGCACAAACTGGTAACTGGATTGGCGCCATGCTTGTAGAAGCTGGACTATACCATGCAACTTCTGTTTTGTTGTTGGGATATCAAGGTAAACTAATTAAGCTAGCAGGAGGTATTTTCAATACTTCCAGTCATTTAGCAGATGCCAAATTAGAAATAATTAGCGCTGCTGTAGTAGCCGTTGGTGGTGATTTACAGGCTGTAGGCGCAGTTTTAGAAGCCAAAACCGCCGATGCAGCACACAAAAAATTAATCGAACTAGGGTTGTCAGAATTAGTATTTGGGAAACTGGCTGAAAAAATTAGTCAGAAAGCCACAGCTTATGTGCAGAAATATGCAAATGTCAGCTTGAAAGTTGGTACTGTATTGTTTGACCGTAAAGGTGAGATTATTAGTCAAGATTCACAAGCAACCGAATTGCTGGATCGGGGATTGGGGGTTGGGGATTGGGGATCGCGGACAAGGGGAGAATAACTAATGACCAATGACAAATGACTAAATGAAACGTCTTCTGATTCTTGGTGGAACGGGTGATGCTGCTGAGTTAGCGGCTAAAGCTTCGGTTATTGAGCAAATAGAGGTGATTACGTCTTTGGCAGGTCGCACTCGTAATCCGCAAGCGCCTACGGGAATGGTGCGGATTGGTGGTTTTGGTGGGGAAGATGGTTTGGTTGAATATCTGCGTGAGGCGAAAATAGATTTGCTCATTGATGCTACTCATCCGTTTGCAGCCCAAATATCTTGGAATGCGGTTAGTGCTGCTACAAGTTGTAATATCCCTTATTTGCTGTTTATTCGTCCCACATGGCTACAAGTTCCTGGGGATGAGTGGATAGAGTTTGATAGTGTGGAAGCTGTTGCGAGTGTGTTACCTGAATTTGCCAAACGGGTATTTTTGACTATCGGTAGACAGCAACTTGCACCTTTCGCCAGATTAGATAATATTTGGTTCTTGATGCGATTAATTGATCCACCTGCGGCTGATGCATTAGTTCCACCAGGGATGATATTGTGCGATCGCGGCCCTTTTTCTCTAGACAACGAACGCCGACTGTTAGTCGAACATCAGATTGATACTCTTGTGAGCAAGAATAGTGGTGGTGATGCGACTTATGCCAAGATAATTGCAGCGCGGGAGATGGGGGTTAAGGTGATAATGGTGAAGCGTCCACCGACTCCACCAGGAGAGAAAGTCAGCGATGTGGAAAGTGCAATGCAGTGGTTAATTAATCAGGTGTGCTAATAGAAGATCTGTGTTCGATAAACAAACACTATTTTTTTGCCTAACTTCCAATGTCCTGCTACAAATTAGCCTTAAGTTGTCGCAATTGCTTCTTCAAATTATCCAATTTACTTTCCCATTGATGTTTTTTCACAGGTGTTGGAATATCTGCTGGTAGTAAAGCTGAATTAAGATTGCGGTAATATTCCCAAATTTCCCAGTAGGGACAACCTGGTTGAATGCAAATACCTGCCCAATGTAAATATTGTAAGGATTGATTTACTGTTGGATCAAATAGCACATGTTCCTGAGTTTGAAAATTTGGAGTTCCCGCCCAATTTCCTGGCGCTTTCTCCTCACGACGAACTATATTAAAACGACGAGGAATGCGCTTGAGAAGCATATAGTTGATAATTGGTTGGTCAGATGTTTTTTGAGAAAAATCAAAGTATTCAGGATGAGCAGCACATTCGGCAAAGGTTTCATACAAATCTTGTTCTGAAATTAGGTTTTTCTTAGAACCCCAGAAACCACCATTAAAAATATCTTTAAGTTGATTTTCAGTAAAGATTTTTTCTTCTAATATTTTTGATGTAAAGACATTCTGAATACCGCCAAAATGTTGATAGTCACAACAAATGAAATCTACTTGATTGAGATATTTGAGGTTATCTATAATTTTTTCAAAAACAACAATATCTGTATCAATGTACAAAAATTCATCAAAAGGGCCAAGCCAACAAGCTTGTTTGCGAAATTGATTCGGTCGCGCGAAGAATTTCCCGCCGAAACTTTCATGTAATTTATGAGATAGTCGGTCAATAAACTCTAAATCTTCATAGATTCCAACTTGATAATGTTTGTTGAGTATGTTGGCAATGTTGTGATAATTGTCATCATAAGGAATCATGACAATTGGTGTTTCTTGGTCATACAATCTGATGCTATTCAGGAGTGCGATCGCATGATCAATCACCTGATCATTGGCAATAATATAAATTCCCCGATTCATGAAATTATACCTCAACTTTGATGCCTAATTTTCTAAAAATCCTTATCGTTAAACTTGGTGGGGCGTTGTAAGCTCTAGCTTTAGTGGTAAACTTGGGTCGTTGTTCTGGCTGATGCAAATAGCGATAGTGTAAGAACAGATCGCGATAGGGAAAATCAATATTTTCACCATCACAAACTCGATTAAAAAACTTGGAAGATAAACCAATATAATGTAAATAAGTTAATCTATTTCCGTGATCATAAAGAACATAATTTCGGTTTTCAAAATGCGGAGAAGTCACACAACAGCCAGTGGCTTTGTTTGGAGGTAAGTTGATCGCAAAATTATAAAATGAGACGTTTGCTCTCATTCTCATATAGTTGAGAACAGATTGATTCGGAGCAGACATATATAAAACATCTGATTCCCCTGCATTTAATTTAGACAGTAACCAATCTCTTTGTTGTGCAGTAAATATACCTCGTTTAGAAGCGTAAAAACCAGAACAGAAAATTTCTGAATCAATTTTTTGTTGACTAAATACTTCTAAAAGCTGAGGAGATTGTAAGTTGTAGATATGAGCAGGGTCTTTATATTGAAAATCATAGACAACAAAATCATGATGTTCTAACTGCTCAAAAATAAAATCTAAAGGCTGCATTACTAACGTATCAGCATCTAAATAAATAAAATTTTCAAATAGGCTATCAGAATCAAACGCGCAGTAACGGCGATTTTCACTTACTCTATAAAATTTTTTTATCCCTCTTTCTTCCCAACTTTGAATAGCAGTTGGATGAGATTGCCATACTTTCAAAGAAAACTCTTCCCAACGAGCAAAAATATCAGATTTTTCTAATAAAGTGACATTGTTTCGAGATGCAACTTCGGCACGAATTCTGTCTATTTGATCATTATATGCAATCACACATACAGGCAAATCCTTACCAGCATTAACTTCTATACTATTTAGTAATGCTACTAATTGGTTATAAACTAAATCATTTGCTAAAGTATAGATTCCATTTTTCATATTTTTATCCTTGCTTGTTCACAAAGTTTGATAACCAGTTGAGCAAATTTAATTCATGTAAAATAATTTGACGAGCTTCAGCTATAGCGTCTTTGGCTTCATACCAAGCATCAGGAGTTTTAGTTATTTCTCGAATATAACTAATACCTTTTTCATCCAAGCTAGGTAAGCGCAAAAAACTACCGGGTGGTAATAACTTATCAGCTGCCGAACCTCCATAGTAAATTGGTAAACACCATGCTAAAAGTGCATCCCATAATTTTTCACTGACATACCAATTATTGCCGCTATAATTTTCAATTGCCAGATTGTAATAGTACGGAGCTATACCATACCATTTGTTACTTAATTCACCTGAAGATTTTACCCAATTTGGTAAATCTCGTCCGTATAAATCAACTAGAATTCCACTAGTTTGTAAAGCTTTCAAAAAATCTAAACGCTGACGATGGTTAGCAGTACGGCTAATTCCAGAAGTAATCCAACTACAATTGGAAATCTTTACTGGCGCTGGCATTTCATTCAAATCTCGAAAAGAATTGGTATGATACCAAATTGCAGGCATATAATCAGGAGTTGGAGCAAAATCATCAGGCCCCGATACATAACCGCAATACTTTTGAGCTTCTTGATAAGCTAGTTTATGTTTTTCGACAACTTCCTCTAGAGGTGGTTCACGTAGTAAATAAATAATTCTATCTTTGGGAAGTTGACGTAGCAAAGTATCAATCTTAATTTCAGAAGTTTGTGGTTTGCGAAAGTTATCTAACAAAGATTTTTTTTCAGTGGGTTTAGGAAAATTAAACTGATACATTAATAAAAAATCTGGCTTAGATGCTAATGATTTTATTTGCATATTTCCCCAAACACCAAACGGTTGTGGTGTTTGTTGCCATAGCCAATCGGCTTGTTTTTCTAATGCGTGATAGCTGCTAATCATGCCAATTGTTTTCATAATAATTAGTGGTTAGTGTTTAGTTGGAGTCTAAGCCGATTAATTCAGGATGTAAAGATTCATCAACATAACTAAGGATTTTGGCGGCGCGATTTTCCCAAGAAAATTGTTTAACAAACTCTAAAATTTCTGGATATCCTGCGACTTTCCGAGGATAATTTTCTATTACTTGCTTTAATGCTTGGGCAAATTTAGTCGGATTATCTGGTTCACACCAAGCAGCGATCGCATTAGTATTTTTAAACTCCATTAATGAAGGAATTTCTGTTGCTACAATCGGATTACCAGAGGCTAAGTAATCAAATAACTTCATCGGTGATGTAAAAGTTGCAGCTGCACCAGAACAGTGAGGATGAGCTAAAACATCAGCTGATTGTAATAAAGATGCTAAATCTTCGTGCAAGATATAGCCTAAAAAGCTGATGTTACCTACCTGTTTTTGTTGTGCTAATTGCTGATAATAAGCAACTTCTTTTGGTTCGCCACCTGCACAAACAAATTCAACATTTACTAATTGTTTGGCAACCTCGATTAAAATATCAATTCCTTTAAATTGTCTTAAGGCTCCTGAATAAATTACTAGTTGTTGACGTCCATTTTTCAGTAGATGTTGCCGCCATTCTATAGCTTTTTCTGGTTGCCTTTCCATAAAAAAACGATTGTAGCCATTATGCAATTTAATCACTTTTTCTGGTGGCATTCCTTTAGCGATCATCCCATCTCTAACTGTGTGGGCAACTGTCACAGCTACTTGAAATAAGGGATGATTTACGATTTCTGGCTCAAAATATTTATCTTCATGGTGATGGTGTTCATAAATAACTGGAACGCCATGTTTGATAGCAGCTTTAATAAAATTCCAGTTCCAAGCATGAACAAGTTTTGTTTGAGAAAGAATATGAAATGGTAAATAATACTTTGTGGCGATGGTATTAGAATTAGTCAACTTTCCTTTGATATAATCAATAGGCCAAGGCATTGGTAAAGGTGCTACTTTTAATTTGTCTTGCAGGTTGTAGTATTTCACAAGTTCTGCTGATGCTTTTATTGGTTGAAAAGGACGAACTAAATTTAAAGGATTAAGTGCAGATAATCCTTTAGAGGGATAAGCTAAAACAGTTGAATAACCTAAATTAGCAGCTCCATTAGCTGCGTTTGTAGACTGAACTAAACTTGCTCCTGGTTTGGGTATTTCATCTATCAAACAAAAGACATAATGTTTTTGAGGAAAAGAAATTTTCATATTTAATTCAGTTTAATACTATCTTCAAAAGTTTCTAAATAATTAAGTAACCGGATGGCAGATTGTAGCGCCTGTTGAATAAATTCATTTTCTTGCTGAGGATCATCTATTGAGTTATTTACAAGTAAGCGCAAATAATTAATGATTTCGTTAATATCTATGTGAAACTTTTTTGCGGTATTAATCAGGTTGGAGTCTTGAGGATTTATGTTCTGATTTGCTTGGTTAAGAGATAGATTTTTCAATGTTGTTTCCATGTTCACGACATCCTCAACAACATCAACAATATTGAGAATTTTCAAAGCAGATTTGTAAGCATCTACAACTAAATCCTGTCTTTCTTGAGGATTATCTGCTAAGTTATCAACTAATAACAGTAGCAAGCCAATCATTGAGTTTAAGCGTGTGCGAAATTCATGAGAAATCCTAATTAAGCCTTCTTGATGTTTGCTGGTATATGCTTGCTGTTCGCCAAATTGCATTAAGTACAAGCGAGAATAATGACCATTTTTTTGTAAGAGTTCTTCATGAGTTCCCACCTCTACTACACGGCCTTGATCTAAGACGGCGATTTGGTCAGCTTTTTGCACAGTAGACAAGCGGTGTGCAATTACTAAGGTGGTGCGATCGCGGCTGAGATCATCTATCGCTTCTTGTACTAAGCGTTCAGAAACTGTATCTAAGGCGCTGGTAGCTTCATCTAATATGAGTATGTCTGGATTTTGTAACAAAGCTCGTGCGATCGCAAGACGCTGTTTTTGTCCACCCGATAACATGACGCCGCGATCGCCAATCAATGTATCGAATCCCTGGGGTAATTTAGTGATAAATTCGTAAGCATTAGCCTGCTGAGTTGCAGTAATAATTTCATCATCTGTAGCATCAGTACGTCCGTAAGCAATGTTGTTTCGTACTGAATCATTAAACAAAAACGTGTCTTGACTAACAATTCCCATCCCTTTGCGTAGAGATGTAATTTCAAACTCCCGTATGTCAATTCCATCAATGGTAATAGAACCGGAAATCGGGTCATAAAATCTCGGTAAAAGGTCTGCTACGGTTGATTTACCCGCGCCAGAAGTACCGACTAAAGCTAATGTTGTACCACGTGGTAGAGATAAATCCACATCTTTGAGTACCATTTTTTCATGACCAGGGTAAGCAAAAGAAATATGGTTAAAACTAATACTTTTATTTAGATTTGTGTAAGTAACACTGCCATTTTTCATTAAAGGCTTATCATCCCGGCGCAGAAAGTCAGCAGTTACTTCTACACTGGTGGTTGCATTTGCAAAGCTATTGCGGAGAGTATTTAACTGAGCAATTAACGGTAATAATCTCAGTAAAATTAATAAATATGTGAGTAATACTGTTGAAAGTGAAGTGATTTCTTGTTTAAAAAATGTGCGGCTTAAAATGACTATTAATAATAAAGAAACAACTCCCATCACCTCACTGATTGGTGCGATCGCTTCCGAATTTATTTGAGAGCGAAAATCAGCTTTTTCACGCTCTCGAATAAATTGTTGAATGCGTTGATATTCTCTTTCTTCGTTACCTGTTGCTTTGACTAACCGAATACCACTGAGAATTTCTAGAATTGCAACTGAATATGCTTTTGACATTTCACTCAGCAGTTTACCAAAAATACGAGAGCGAGCAATTACATACTGATTAATTAACGTTACGAAAGATAGCAAAATAGTAGCGGCAATTGTTAATTGCCAAGAAATCGATATTAGTAAACCCACAAAAACTAAGATAGTAATTCCTAGAATTACTAATTTAACTGTGTTGCTAATAGTAGTTGCAGACCGACCAATTTCTCCACCTAGTCGATTCATTAAGTCGCCAATTTTTATCTTGGCATAATAATCTATATCTATTTCTAGTAATAACTGTACACCTGCTTCCCGCATGTCAGAAGTCAAGCGACGTGATAAATAACTAGATGTTAAAGCACTAGCATAACTCGCTATATTTTTTAAAAAAATTATTAATATAATTGCCCCAGACATTAGCCATAAGCGGTTATTTTCTGACATATTCTCAAACGGAGCTATAATCGCTTTGAGAATAGGAGGAGCGCTGCTAAAGTCTACTTCTTGTCCCACAATTTTTAAAATTACAGGCACAATTAAGGCTGTACCTACTCCATTAAATAAAGCTCCAGAAAATCCTAATACTATTGTTAAAAAAATTAGACCGGGATAGGGTTTAGCAAATCTGAGTAGTAGTTTCCGAGTAGACATTGGAAAATGAAATCAAAATATACTCATTCTTAACATGATTATTGGCTAAATGTTTGAAATAGCTAAAAGTGATGTTTGGAAAAATTAAATAGTTGTAATTTTGCTATCCCGTGTTTTTACGGTTGCATATTTATGTAATTATTGATAACTCCAAATATACTCAATTTTGAGAATATATATTATCAAGACTTACAACCGATCAATTACTGATTTTAAACTAGATGCCATCGCTTCTAGACTATATTTTTCTACGCACCTTTCTCTAGCTCTTTTCCCACATTCATTTGCTGCATCTAAATCTTTAAAAATCAGTTGAATTTGCTTGGCGATTTCTTCTGGAGAATCAGGTTCAGCTAAATATCCTGTTCCACCTAAGATATCGGGAATATCTCCTACTTTGGTTGATAATACAGGTTTAGCCATTGCCATTCCATCTGTTAATTTCAGAGGGAATTGAGCGCGAGTTTCTGGTGTGTCTCGTTGGGGAACAACAACAATATGAGCCGCAGCTACTACATCTGGCATTAAATCAGCTGAAAACTTGGGTAATTTAATTATCCAATTTCCCCATTCTTCTTGAAGTTGACGGTCATAATCATCGTAGGGACTACCACCCACAATCACAAGTTTTAAATCTGGCTGATTGATTTTTTCGAGTGCGATGAGAATATCTTCTAGACCTTTATAAGGTCTTGGCGCACCGGGAAACATCAAGATTTTATATCCTGATAAACCATAACGAATTCTACTAGCATTACTGTCATATCCAGAGGGATCAAATAAACAGGTATCTTTGCCATTGGGAACAAATATACCTCCAAAGCGCTGCTGTAAAAATTGATTATGTACAGTCACAGCATCAGCCTGATTAATTAAACCTTCCATCCATTTCAAATACAAAGGATGATACGGTGATCTTAAAGCACCATTTGATTTAATCAAATCTCTAGCTAATTGTTTGAATGTGGGACGATAACGCCAATCATCACCACCGTACCAACTCATTTCCCAATCATCAATATCTACAATTACAGATCGGCGAGTATATAGTTTCTTTAAAAGCGCAACTCCAAAACTCGCTGGTTGAGGCTTAATTGCATAAATAATATCTCCATCAATATGTTTTAAAATTTGACCTATTGATTTAAAAAAATCTGGATATTTTTTACCTTCTATAATATAAATTTTGGTATCATCCGGAATAGCTGCATACAACTCTTTACCAAATAAAAATCCTAATATTTCTACTTCAAATCCTAATTTTAGTAATGCTTTTTGTAGTAAAGATGCTCTAATATAACCGTCATTGGTTGACAAATTCCAAACTAGTATTGATATTTTTAATTTTTCTTTCATAAATATTCATTTTCCACGCCAGGGATTAGTAATTTGATTAGGGATAAAAACTTGAGCAAATTTATCAAATACCTTTGTGTATACTGAATTAGTAATATTTTTGGCGTATTGGGGTCTGTAGGCGTATGTACAGTGAAGTACTTTAATGTCTTCTTCAATTTGATAGCAGTCTTTCCATTTACTCAAATAGTTATAGGTAGGTGGTAATACCTTAATTTCAGGACGCACAGTTTCAATAGCAGATGCAAAAGCTCCTTGATCTCTTAATAAAAGCTGATCTTGATGATTTTGAATAATTTGAAAATACTTTTGAAATTCCGCAAAAAATTTTTGAACTATTTCATTTTTGCGAAAAGCGATAAAACCACTATTATATTGAATACTAGTTTCTTGCAGTGGTAGACCTACAGATTGTAATATTTGCAAAACCTTGGGTAAATTTTCTTGCTGATTACCTCTGAGTAAATTTGTCGCTTTGGCAATAGCAGGCTGAACATCTTTTGTTAACAACAAATCAAATTCATCTAAATCATCAAATACATCATTGATATTAGTAAGTAAACAAATATCTGAATCTAAAAAAATAGTTTTATTAAATTCAGACAATGAACACAAAGAAACTTTTGCCAACCGCGATGCTAAAACAGTATTTTCATTGCTTGGCGCTGGTTTTAAAATTACATTTTTAAAGGCTGTGAGTAAGGGATACAAAATTTTAGGAACACGATCAACAAGAATAATTATTGGTTCTTGATGAAATTTTCTAATGGCAGCTAAAAAATGAATGCAATCTTGAAATGAGTATAGACCTGTTAAAATAGTGATAAATCCTCTTGTTTTATTTTCCATAATTTAAATTAATAGAATATATTTCTTCGGGGATAATTATGCTCATGGTTATTTCATTCTTGTTTAGTCCGCCAAGAATAAAATAACCATGCTCAAAATTTACCAATGAACTAATCTCAAACGCCCTGTTTGTATATAATCAAATACACGATTAATTTGGCGGCGTCCTCTTTCATCCATTTCATCGTTCGTAAATACGTGAGATGTGAGTAATGCATAATCTTGACGACTCATTTCTCCTGATGTAAGAATCCGATTTACAATTGTTTCTATAGTTAATTCAGATTTTTTTTCAAGAGTTTGGTAGATGGAATTGTTATTCATTTCTATTTGATGGATGCAAATTAATTTCAATATTTACTATTTTTTTATCAACGAAATATAGCCATTAATAACATAATAAAACTATGAATATTAATAGATAAAAGCAAATATTGATTGTGCTTTAGCAATTTTTTTTGTTTTGATTACGCAAAACAACCAACATAAATTTAACTGTATCTTTGCTTTTACACCCAGAGAAATTTTACTGATAAATTGGTACAGTGTTTCTAGTACAAAAACTAATTACCGTAAAATTACGGTTGTTGATTTCCATTTTTTAAAGATTATTCGGGCTATAATGACAGAAATATAAATAGTTTATATAGCTTGTGCTGATCGCCTCAAGCTTTTGTTAGGTATAGGAACCACAGTTAATGCAAGTAATCCGTCTAGAGGCACTTTCAGACAACTACATCTTTCTGTTATGCGATCGCCAACAAAATATCGCTGCTGTTGTCGATCCCGCCGAAGCAAAACCTGTTTTAACAAAACTTCATGAACTTCAAGTAGAACTCGTAGCAATTTTTAATACACACCATCATTTAGATCACGTCGGTGGTAACAAAGAATTGATCCAAAGATTTCCACAGGTAACAGTATATGGTGGAGTCGAGGATCGGGGTAGAATTCCAGGACAACAAGTATTTTTGCAACCAGGCGATCGCGTCGAATTTGCAGATAGAGTCGGGGAAGTGATCTTTGTACCCGGACATACCCGCGCTCACATCGCCTATTATTTTCCTCCTCAGAATCCAGACGAAATTGGAGAACTATTCTGTGGTGATACTCTGTTTGCAGGTGGATGCGGTCGGTTATTTGAAGGTACGCCCACACAGATGGTAGACTCGCTGAGTCAGTTACGTTCTTTGCCTGATTCTACGCGAGTATGGTGCGCTCACGAATATACCTTAAAAAATTTGCAGTTTGCTCTGACTGTAGACAGTAATAATCCTGATTTACAAACTCGTTATGAACAAGTGAAAACCTCTCGCACCAGAAGAGAAGCAACAGTTCCTTCACTTTTGGGCGTTGAAAAACTGACAAATCCCTTTTTACGTTGGGAACAGCCAGCACTACAATCAGTAGTCAACAGCCATGATCCGATACAAACCTTTGCAAGTCTGCGGGGAATGAAAGATAGATTTTAGTTATTTGTCATCGGTGAAAAAACTATTAACTCTGGAAGCTGGACACTTGACAAATAACTAACGACTTTTTCACAACTATGGCTTGCGATCGCACCCTGCATTTCGCTAGGATCTGTAGGCTTATTGGCTATAAGCAAAAGCTTGTTGGGGATAAAGCTACACTATAATTGTGAACTATCTTGCTGAAACCCCAAGAGATTGAGATTTTAAAGGCAACAACAGAAAAAAGAAAAACAATGGCGAAACGCGTACAGTTAGTTTTAACTCAAGATGTCAGCAAGTTGGGTAAATCCGGCGACTTAGTAGAGGTAGCTCCCGGCTATGCTCGTAATTATTTACTTCCCAAAAGTATGGCAACTTTTGCCACTCCTGGTATTCTCAAGCAAGTAGAACGCCGTCGGGAAGTAGAACGCCAACGACAATTAGAACTGAAGCAACAAGCACAAGATCAAAAAGCAACATTAGAAAACGCTGGTAGCTTCAATATTGCAAAACAAGTTGGTGAAAAAGAAGCTATTTTCGGTACTGTCACAACTCAAGATGTAGCCGATGTCATCCAACAAACCACAGGATTAGAAGTGGATCGCCGTGGTATTTCTATACCTGATATTAGCATGTTGGGTACTTACGAAGCAGAAATTAAGCTACACACTGAAGTCATAGCGAAAGTCAACATTCAAGTTGTAGCAAGCTAAATCAGTGAACAGTTATCAGTTATTGCTGGTAACTGCGAAATATATCTTTTTGGTGTGAAGACGTTGCATTGCAACGTCTTTATGCATTCAACAGGTCAAAATTTTGGACTATAAGAGAATATAGTCACAGTCACATTAATCTAATATCTAAAATTTTATATGTCTGAAGAACTAAATTTTCAAGCAATAGGTAGCGATCGCCTACCTCCGCAAAATATTGAGGTAGAAGAAGCGATATTGGGAGGAATTTTGCTCGACCCGGAAGCAATTAGTAGAGTGAGCGATCGCTTAGTTGCAGATTCTTTTTATATTAACGCCCATAAAGATATCTATAAAGCTGCTGTTGTTCTGCACAATCAAGGTAAACCAACAGATTTACTGTCAGTAACCAGTTGGTTAGCTGACAATGACTTATTGAATCGTGTTGGTGGTAGAAATAAATTAGCTTCCTTAGTCGATCGCACAGTTTCAGCTATTAATATTGACGCCTTAGCCTCATTGGTGATGGAAAAATATATGCGGCGTCAGTTAATCAAAGCTGGTAATGAAATTGTGCAATTGGGTTATCAAACAGAAAGCGAATTACCAGTAATTCTCGATCAAGCAGAACAAAAAATATTCGCGGTTACTCAAGAACGTCCTCAATCAGGTTTAGTTCACATTTCTGATAGTTTGGTTAATGCTTTTGAAGAAATCGAAACTCGTCATCAAGGTGTTTCATTACCAGGTATTCCCTGTGGATTTTATGATTTAGATGCTATGACTAGCGGCTTTCAGCGTTCTGATTTAATCATTGTTGCTGGTAGACCGTCAATGGGGAAATGTCTCGGCTGTGATTCTGAAATTGTTTTGGCAGATGGACAAATTACAACTATTGAACAATTGTATAAACAACGTCGTGGCTCGTTATTGACGTTGAATGATAATTGGAAATTTAGCTTTACCCAACCATCTGCATTTGTAGATGATGGCATCAAACCTGTTTTCCGCGTCACAACTCGCTTGGGTAGAACAATTGAAACAACAATTACCCATCCATACTTAACTATTAAAGGCTGGCAAAGATTAGAAAATTTGCAAGTTGGTGATCAGATTGCTGTACCCCGCAAAATAGATGTATTCGGCACAAAAACCATCCGCGAATGTGAAGTTAAGTTACTAGCTTATTTAATAGGTGACGGCGGTTTAACTAATAGCACTCCACGATTTACAAACAGTAATCCATTGCTGCAAACAGATTTTTCTCAAGCGGTTGCTGATTTTGGTGGTTTGACTGTGCGATGGGAAACTTCTCAAGGACAACGCACACCATCACTTTGTGTTCGAGGAGATTTAGAATTTATTACTATTCAGAGACAGCTGTTTTCTCAACGCTTAAAAACTTTAGTTCAATCTCAAGGTTTATCGGTTAGAAAATTAAGTCTTGAACTCGATGTAAGTCCAGCTTTATTTTGTATTTGGCAACAAGGACAGTGTGTACCCAATGGTGATAGTTTTAAACAATTGTGTACGCTTGTACAAATTCAACCAGAAGAATTTGCACCTTATGGGTTTCCTAGCATCAGCAAGACTAGCCGCAATGCTCTGACAATTTGGTTAGAAAAATTAGGTTTATGGGGTAAAGATGTCCATACCAAAACAATACCAGAAATTGTTTTTCAATTAGAGCGATCGCAATTAGCTTTATTTCTCAATCGTCTCTTTGCTACAGATGGATGGGCAGCATTACTTACCAGTGGTCAATCACAACTAGGTTATGCCACAGTCAGTGAGAAATTAGCAAGACAAATTCAACATTTGTTATTAAGGTTTGGAATTATTGCTAGGCTGAAAAAACGTGCTGTAAAATACAATAATACTCGCAGACAAGCTTGGCAATTAGATATCACTGATGCTTTATCAATCAAAACATTGATCTCAGGAATTGGGATTTTTGGCAAAGAAGCTGCATTAGCAAAAGTTGCACAAGCAATCTCGCAAAAGAGATATCAAACTAACCGTGATCTAATTCCCGTAGAGATTTGGGAACAAATATCATTAGCTAAAGGTAGTGAATCTTGGAGTAATTTAGCCAAGCGTGCTGGGATTCAAGGATATACAAATATGCATGTTGGCAAACGTGCTTTAAAAAGGGAGCGCCTCTGGATTTTAGCAACTGCTTTAGAAAATTTACAACTACAAAATTTGGCTACTAGTGATATATATTGGGATGAAATTGTTTCTATTGAATCAATAGGTTATAAGCAAGTTTATGACTTAACAATTCCCAAAACACATAATTTTGTTGCTAATGATATTTGTGTTCACAATACAGCCTTCTGCTTGAACCTTGGTTATAATGTCGCTGCTTTATATAAACTACCAGTTGCAATTTTTAGTTTAGAAATGTCTAAAGAACAATTGGTACAGCGATTAATCGCGAGTGAAGCAGAAATCGAATCTGGTTATTTGCGGAGTGGGCGCATCAGCCAAGCTCAATGGGAACCTTTAAGTCGTGCAATTGGTTTGCTTTCAGAAATGCCAATTTTTATTGATGATACACCGAATATTACAGTTACAGAAATGCGTTCTCAAGCACGACGTTTGCAAGCTGAAGTTGGTTCAGATTTAGGATTAATTATAATAGATTACTTGCAATTAATGGAAGGAGCAGGTGATAATCGTGTGCAAGAATTGTCGAGAATTACTCGTAGTATTAAAGGTTTAGCTCGTGAATTATCGGTTCCAGTCATCGCTTTATCTCAGTTGAGTCGAGGAGTAGAAGCGCGGACAAATAAACGCCCTATGATGTCTGATTTGAGAGAAAGTGGCTCCATAGAACAAGACGCAGATTTAGTAATCATGTTGTACAGAGATGAATATTATAACCCCGACACTCCTGATCGAGGTATTGCAGAAGTTAATATTACCAAACATCGAAATGGACCAACTGGAACTATCAAACTTTTATTTGATCCACAATTTACGAAGTTCAAAAATTTAGCTAAACCGAATTATTAATTGTTAGTGGTTAGGAAGTACTCCCACTTCTCCCTTTGTTCCTCACCTCTTCGCTTGATTTATACTTCAGGATTTCCTCTAATTCATTAGGGTTTATACGCTGCGCTTTATTGCTGACGATAGCAAACCACATTTCATCAAAAGAAATTCCACGCTTTTTGGCTAGGTATTTTACATGCTCTTTAATTGTTGGTTCTTGCTCTTGTAATTTTAAACAAAGCAGGCTTTTTCCATGCTGAACCTTGGTCTGATCGTTAATCCATGAATCTACACAAAGTAAGTCATCGTAATATTCTCCAAGAGCCGGAATAGCAAGCCTTTCATCCTTTTTGGGGTTCATATGCTTAATCTATAGTTTTTATCTTGAGCGCTTTCTATTTTTCCAAAATTGCCCCATATTTGCCTCATCAACACAAATATTTACAAATATTTAACCCATATTTGGGTACGAAGTGTCCCAAAGATGCCCATAAATGATAGTATTCAAATGGGATTAACCAACTTGAACAAGAATTTGGTGGAGAATGGGAGTTGATTGCTACATACGATGTTGGAGTAAGTAGTCCAGAAGGTTCACCCTGGCCAAGCACTCCTCGATATAGATGTGTTTTCAGGAAGAAGTAAATTAGGAGTAAGACATGAATACTGAAACATGGACTTGGTATTCTTGTGCAATGAAGTTTTATCAAGATGGGAAAACACACATACCATACATGGATGGGATGTTCAGTACACTAGACCCGAATAACTTGGAATTTGGTTTCTCTAATCTTTTAAATAGTTATTACAAACCTACAAGGTATATAGAAGCTGAAAACAAGTTTATTTATCAAGGAGTACGTATAGCAAGAACTCCAGAGACAGAAGCTGAATTTGAAGAAGTTGAACAAAGTAGAAAAGAGTTTGAAGCTACTGATAGGCTCTTAGAAATTTGGCGCTACTCATTTAAGATCAATACTAGTGAATGAAATCGAAACCAATAACAAGTTTGCAAACTTAAGAGTACTGTACAAACGAGTGGTTAGTGGTCAGTTGTTGGGTATTTAAAACCAACAACCAACCACCAAAAATTAACTAACTTTTAATAACTCCACATCAAAAATTAAGGTGGCGTTAGGAGGAATAACACCGCCAGCACCACGAGCGCCATAACCTAACTCAGGAGGGATGATTAACTGACGACGACCACCTACTTTCATAGTACTGAGTCCTTCATCCCAACCTTTGATGACTTGTCCCTGACCAATTTTAAACTTGAAAGGTTGGTTGCGATCGCGTGAACTATCAAACTTTTTACCGTTTTCCAGGGTACCAGTGTAGTGAACTGTAACTGTTTGTCCTGGTTGAGGAGTCGCCCCACTCCCCTCTTCTAACTCAATGTACTTCAACCCAGAAGGGGTAGTAACGACGTTAGCATCAGAGTTAGCATCAGCCATAAAATCGCTCGCAATCAAAGTATTGTTCTCAATCATTGTAGTGGGTGCTGGTGTGTCGTCTTTGAGTTGGACAGCGATCGCAGACTCTTGTTTACTACCGCCAATTTGCGCTAATACCAAAACAACAACACAGACCAGCATGAAACCCACGCTGAGTAAAATTGCTTTCAAAATAAGCCCTCCCTACTTAGCTTGTTTGAAAATTTAGCACAATCAGTAGGATAAAACTCAGTTTAAACCAGAAAGCACACCGAGAGAGAATCTTAGATTTTAGAATTTTAGATTTTAGAACTTGGATTTTAGATCGCCAATTTGCTAAATTATTAGTTTTTAATTGCACCATTAACCATTAGCAATGAGGCTCTAACGCCAGAGTTTATTTTCTAAATCTCGTATCTGACGCTCCAATCGGTCAATTCTACCCCGTAATTCATCCACTTCTGATTGACGCGCAACGCCCAAATCTTGCATCATATTTCGCATTTGTCGTTGCATGTTAGTTTCCCAGTTACCTTGCTCAGATTTTAACTGGTCTACCATATCATCCATCACTGCTTTAGCTTGCTCAGGATCAAGTTTTCCATCCTTGACTAACTGATCGCTCACTTGTTTCATTTTATCTGCGACCAAGGATGTTGTACCAATACCAAGCATTAATAACTGCTGCATCCAGTTGTTGCTGTCCATACCTGATTCCTATTAATCTTTATCTCACTAGAAACAAGAACCTTACTTTTGCATCTAGCCATTAACCAATGCTGCAAGGATAATTACTCTAGACTATAGCTCTATTCTGACAAACGTACATAGGGATTCAAAGGAGTGATTATCGAACTACTGCGGGTGAAAGTACCACCTGAACACCGAGAACAATACATCCAAAAGGACGCCGAAATTTGGACAGCAGCACTTGCTGGTTATCCTGGTTTCCTTGGGAAAGAAGTTTGGATTAATCCCCATGACACAAGTGAGGTTATTTTAATAGTGCAATGGGCAACAAGGGAACAATGGAAAGCTATACCTCAAGCTGAAATAGATGCTATTGATGAAAAATTTAATCAAGAATTTGGATTTCAGTCTCAAATAGTAGAGTTGTATGAGTATCAAGTGCGAAAATTTCCACAAAATTAAATATTTTCAGCTTGTTTTAATTGATACCTACAAAATACTTGGGATAAGTAGGTAGGTGTAATTAAAGATAAAATAAAACCTCACCCTGCCTCCGGCTTCCCTCTCCTTACTAAGGAGAGGGATTGAGGGTGAGGTTTTATATTTAATTTGACCCACTTACTTACTCCCTATAGATTAGCTTCATTGGCTTGCTGTAATCGCTTTCGTTTTAATAGCATCCTCTGTGTAATATCTTCAATCAGGATAGTTAGATAAATTTTATTTTCTTTTTTCCTAGATTTTCTAAAAATATATATATCAATATATATCTCAGCTTTTTGTTCTGAGAATCGATGAATCTCTTCTAATATAAACAGTTTTTCATGACCTTCTAAAATTGATAATAGTAAATCTTCTAGACCAACAAATTCAGGGAAAGCAAGCCGCACATCTTTTCCTGGTATCGCGTCTTGAGGACAATAAGCAAATCTTTTTACTTGTTCAGATGTATCTGTGATGTAAAAGTTTTTATCTACTTCCAAACTTGCAAATCTAGTTGAAAGTTTTTGTTTGTAAAAAAAAAGATCTAACACCTGGTATTTCATTACGATTCGGTTGTAGATATGGCTTTCCAGTGAAAGTTGTGAATCTGGATAATTTTGCTGTCTATAAAACCCTAATAGTTAAAAATCTCAGATTAAAAAATATTCTATAGTAAAAAATAATGTATTATTTTTTACTTATGACTTGGTATTACTACTTCTGATATTACAGCCACAATTGAAAGAATGTAAACATTCACAGGGAATAGGGGAGCGTCGCCCTGTAGAGGGATGGGGTATCTCGCGGAGGTAAGATGAGAAAATTCTTTGCAATTGAGAGTTTGAAACACTTTGGGGTTTATGATTCAAAGAAACAGGCTTTTTGTGTGATTGCAACACAAAGCAGACTATTTGAGCAACTTTACTGATGAATACGGCTGTAAATAATACTCCAGGATTTGCTTCGCGCTTGGTAAATGGAGTACTGGCAATTAAGCCATTGTACAACCTTGCCAAGCGCCAAGCCCGTCAAATGATGATTAAACGGGCAGAGAAAATTGGAGTGCCTTGGAGAAAACAAGTACAGGCACTGCGATCGCATAATTGGGAAAGGGAACTAGCAAAAGTACAAAATCCCCAGTTCAAATACCCAAAATACTACGTCACTTCATTTCACGCCTACGACAAAGGCAATCTCAGCTGGGATGCAGCCCTAGAAGTAGAAGTTGCTGCTTACGCAGTTCACGCTAATATCTGGGCTGGTGCAGGAGCAAAAGGTGATAGCCAGCTACGTCAGAGTTACCATGATATTCTCAAGCAGCAAATTCTCACCCCACCACAAAATATCCTCGACTTGGGGTGCAGTGTGGGTATGAGTACTTTTGCCTTACAAGAAATGTACCCCCAAGCCCAAATCACTGGTTTAGACTTATCTCCTTACTTCTTAGCAGTTGCCAACTACCGAGCGCAACAACAACAACGCCAAATCAATTGGGTTCACGCAGCTGCTGAATCAACTGGCTTACGTGACGCCTCTAGTGATTTAGTCTCCATTTTCTTGATGTGTCACGAATTACCCCAGTTACCAACTCGGCAAATTTTCACAGAAGCAAGACGTTTACTGCGTCCTGGTGGACATTTGGCAATCATGGATATGAATCCCAAAGCGGAAGCTTATCAAAAAATGCCTCCTTATATTTTGACACTGCTCAAAAGTACCGAGCCATATTTAGATGAATACTTCACTCTGGATATTGAGCAAGCAATAGTAGAAGCGGGTTTCCAAATTCCTACGATTACTCGCAACAGTCCCCGTCATCGCACTATTATTGCTCAGTTCATTGGGGAGTAAATTTATATTAGCTCACGGTTTGATGTTCTGGTTAAGATGGAAAATGTTCTCAGGATCATACTGCTTCTTGATCTGTACTAAGCGATCATAGTTAGCTCCGTAAGCTCCTGCGATGCGATCGCCTTCTTCTTCGGTCATGAAGTTCACATAGGCCCCAGCAGATGCGTAAGGTGCAGAAGCTTGGAAAAACTCCCGCGCCCACGCAATGCATATCTGATCCTGTGCGGCGTCATCCCATCGTCCATGCACGTTAAGCACAAACTTTGCATCTCGATGATAATATGCTGTAGCATCTGCCGAGACGCGGTTGGATGTCCCGGCAATCAATCCTATGAAGATTTCGCATTGGGGTGAGGGTAATTTGCCTACAAATTCTGCGATCGCATCCAGCGCTTTATCCTGCAATTCTGTAAAATTATGAGATTTCCAGTAGTTCCTAGCACCGCGTGTTAGTAAGGGGTCAAATGCTTGCTGCCATGCTACATAGGGTTGAGCAGCGATGTGTTCCCCATAGGCATCACCAAAACTGCGGAGAGGTTCAATCAGTTTCTCACCCTCTGCAATATCACCTGCATAAAAGACAGCCAGCACGACGACCTCTTGGCCATGCACATGCTCAGGTAGAAAAGGCAATGGTGGAGCTTTGCGAAGTACCACCCACACATTTAATTCTTCGGGGGCTGATTCAACAAATTTCCGATACTGTGTTAGCACCTGTTTAGCCTGACTAAACGGAAAAACAATCAACCCAGCCAATATTTCCGGCCCTACAAGATGCAGATCGAATTCAAACTCAGTGACTACACCAAAGTTACCGCCGCCACCGCGAATCGCCCAGAAAAGGTCAGGGTTTTCGGTTTCGCTGGTTCGGATCTTATTCCCGTTTGCCGTGATCACTTCCGCAGAGATAAGATTGTCGATGGTCATGCCGTACTTACGAGTCAACCAACCAAAACCACCACCCAAGGTAAGACCTGCTATGCCCGTCGTGGAATTAATTCCCACTGGAGTCGCTAACCCATGTATCTGTGCCACTTGATCAAAATCACCTAGTGTAGCACCTGGTTCGACATACGCACGCCTGTTTTGAGCATCAACGCGAACATTCTTCATATTTGACAAATCAATCATCACGCCGCGATCGCACACAGCGTTCCCAGCGATGTTATGTCCAGCGCCCCTAATTGATATTTCGAGTCCGTTCTCTCGCGCAAACAAGATTGCATGAGAAACGTCCGAGGCTTCTGCACACTGGACGATGACAGCAGGTCGCCGATCAATCATTGCATTCCAGATTTCGCGGACTTCGTCATAATGCGGATTGTCAGGAAGTACCACATTACCCTTCACATTGGTCTTCAGCTTCCCAAGCGTCTCATTCAGCAATTTTGTCATGATATTTCTTCCTACTAGTTTAAAAGTTATGCATAGGTCAGCAATGCAATCTCTTATCTTTCATGCAGTGTCAAACTTTTTGTCTCCAAGGTTTTCTGTGATTTTCTCAATGGTGTCGAATATCTAAGGCAATCTAAATTTTTTTTGTAAAGACAATTAGCTTGACCAATGATTCTACAAGCCCTCGGATTGATCCGTGGAATAAATCGAAAATCCAAAATCCTGTTAGAGGATGACCTGATTCTGTCTAATCCCGGATTTGTTGTGCTATTGGCATCACCAAGCTTGGCATATAAAAGCACGAACAGTCGTTTTTATGTGTCAATATTGATTATTACGACCGTTCGTGCTATTGTCAAGCCATGAGTAATATTTCGTCATTAAAAACCAGTTTGGAAGGTAGCAAGCCTCGCCGCTCAAAAGGTCAAGCCAGTCGTGCTACTATTTTGCTTACTGCGGCGAAGTTGGCAACAATAAAAGGACTGAATGGTTTGTCGCTTGGGACTCTAGCTGCTGAGGTTGGGATGAGCAAGAGTGGACTCTACGCGCACTTCAAAGACAAAGAAGAACTAGAGTTGGCGACGATCGAAACAGCAGCCATAATTTTTGAGAGTGAAGTACTCCAGCCTGCGATGCAAGCACACGCGGGAACTGAGCGGCTGAAAGCAGTGGCTAATTCATTTCTTTCTCATCTCGAACGCAAAGTTTTTCCAGGTGGGTGTTTTTTTGCCGCAGTCGCTGCGGAACTCGACACACGCCCCGGAGCAGCCCGCGATCGCGTCGTCGAAGTACTAGACAAGTGGTTTTCATTATTGAAGCAATGTATCCTTGATGCACAGGTTCTCAGCGAAATAGATCCCAACGCGGACGTTGCTCAGACAGTTTTTGAAATCGAAGCTATGCTTTTGGCTGCAAATTCCCTGTTTGTGATGAGGAATGACCCGATTTATCTGACCCAAGCGCGCAGGGGGATAGAAAATGTATTAGCACGACTCGCAGTTAACGCGGAGTCGAAAAGTTGAATGTGGAAACCCGGCCAGGTATATTTATATGCGCTGTGGTTGCTGTTTGATCACCAGGGCGATGCCACTGAGGACTGCAACCGTTGCTAACCCTAACCGCAAAGTCATAGATTCATTCAGAAATATAATAGCTCCGACAGCCGCCAAAATCGGCACACTCAGTTGCACTGTAGCCGCCTGAGTCGCTTGTAAGTGCGGTAATGCACGGTACCAGATGGCATAGCCAATCCCAGAGGTAATCGCTCCGGAGGCGATCGCATAACCAACTCCAGGTAAATCTAACGTCATTTGTGGATAAGTGATTACACTCAAACCGATTGCAAACGGCACCGCCCGCAGGAAATTGCTGGCGGTGATCTGGGTTGGATTTGCAACCCCTTTGCCCAACAGAGAATAAATACCCCATGCGACTCCAGCTACCAGCATCAGGAGTGAGCCTTGTAGTAGTGGCGTTGTCAGTCCCGGCAGCAACAACCCAATTAATCCAGCCACAGCCAGGATCAGCCCGATGCTCTGTAATCGTCTTAATCGTTCTCCTGTCCACAACCCATAGCCAATCATGGTGATTTGTACTGAGCCAAACAGTAGTAAAGCTCCTGTTCCGGCTGGCAAACTGACATAGGCGATCGCAAAGCAAGCGGCGTAGGCAAACAGAGCCATTGCTGCCAACCAACTACCTGCCTTGGCGTTTGTCTCTCCCCGCAGTCGGACAATCAGCCACAGCATTAAAGCACCGGAGATCAAGCGAAAGGAAGTAAAGCTAGCAGCATTGATGCTGGTGTGTTTTAGTGCCATGCGGCACAGCAGAGAGTTACCAGCAAAAGCAAGCATGGCAAAAATGATCAGCACTATTGTGCGTGGAGGAGACATGACAGTTGGACTACTGGACATACTTTTGGACTATCTCGTCAAACGATTACTTGGACAACAGGCTGGCGGATCGTTCTTTTTAAGCTGACGGCTGAACAGGTGTTGAGGGCTGGTAGGTAAAATCACCATGAGATTTTGGTAAAGTGGCAGGGTTACTGATTGAAGATTGGACAGTTTAAGTCAACAGCCTACCCCTACCCTCTTATACCTTTTTTACCGAGTGCTTGATATATCTTTATTTCTGTGGGCAGTTGTATCCCCTTTGTTGCTTTTGATTTTCTATTATTGGCGCTTTGCCAATAGCCCATCCCTGATGCGACTGCTGTTATTTTTTATATTTGGGGCAATATCTGGTTTTATAGCTTTGAGTTTAGAGTGGCTTGTGGAAACACAACTCAACTCGTTTGCAGCTTGGCGACAAATTAGTCATACTCTTACGGGTGTTGCCCTGCGACAATTGTTAGAGGTAGGGCCGATAGAAGAAGGTTGTAAGTTAGCAATAGTTGTTGCTTTGGGTTGGTATTTTCAGCGTCGTCAATATCGCTTACGCCCTAGTACAGTTTTCATCTCTACCATAACCGTTGCTCTGGGATTCACCGCCGAAGAAAACTGGATTTATTTTGTTAACGATACAGCATCAATTTTAGAACGGGCGATCGCAACACCAGTTCACGCCATGTTCTCTGCACCCTGGGGCTATGCCTTAGCATTATCGTTTGGAAATAACACTCGCTTACGCCGATCTCACCCGAGTGTTACTAAAGCTTGGCTCAATTCTGTGATTTGTCATGCTATAGTCAATATTCTATCTACTGCTTGGCGTTATCCACAACCGTTGTCTTTCCTCAGCTATGCTTTATTTCCCTTTTTGTTGTGGATGTTTTGGCGATTAGAATATTTACTGCGAAAAGTCCAAAGAATATTAACCATAACTTTGATTAGTGGTTACACATCACAACAGCGTTTTTGGCAGAGGGGTTTGGTAGTATTTGCCCTGATGTTGGGTGGTAATGCACTTTTTGGATTATTTCTCTTGCTAAGAAGTCTTAATTATCTGAGTTCTACACAGTTTTTTGAACTTAAGATCTTGTGGTTTATACTTAGTCGCTTCTTACTTAATCTTCTTTTCGGACTATTAGCGTGGAAAATTTATTACTACTTGCGAACTCAAGTTCGTAGTAGGCGCTTTAGCGCTTATATATTTAAGGATTAAAGTCCTTACTACGAACCTAGATTAAGCTAAATATGCGCTAAAACTGGCTGATTTTCTGCAATATTGACAGTGTTGGATTCTGTTTGTGTGCAGTAAATTTCACAAGAATTATTCGGACTTTCAATTAATTTGATTTTATAAAGTTTGGCTCCCAATTTCTGAATAGGCGATCGCAATAAATTACTGATGTGAAGTGCAATATTTTCAGCAGTAGGCACAATTTCTGAAAAATAGGGAATATCTTTGTTCAAGAAGGTGTGATCAAATGGCTCAACCACATAGTCTTCTATGACTTGATTCAAAGCACCTAAATCCACAATCATGCCAGTGCGTGGATCTATTTCCCCTTGCACTGTCACTTCTAAATGATAGTTGTGTCCGTGACCGTTGGGACGAGCACATTTACCATAAATCTCAAAGTTATCTTGTTCGCTAAGATCTCGATGCGCTAACCTGTGAGCAGCGCTAAAGTGAGTACTGACACTGAGATAAGCTTCCATTCCGTTTCCCATATAGTCTGCCCAAAGTTCAGGATTTTCAAATAGCTGCACACGGACTAGAGGTAAATGAGGTGCTAGCTTCTGCCAAATCACCCTTGCAATATTTTCTGTAGTAGGCAGAATTTGCTGAAATTCTGCCCACACATCGTTGAGATAGGAAAAATCTAGTTGGTTAGTTACTTCTTGCCTAATCACATGTTTGACATCAGACAAGTTCAGCACCATGCCATATTGATCTAATTCCCCAATCAGGGAGACAAATAAGACATAATTGTGTCCATGTCCCGGAAAGCCAGAGCAAGCACCAAATTTCTTTAAATTCTCAGCTTCACTCAATTCTGACAACCAATAGCGATGACTGGCCGAGAACTGAGCGCGGCGATTAACAATGCATTGCATGAGTATAGTGGGAGCATTATTTAACATTTCTTAATATTTTAACGCTTCCAGTGTCAATAATTTTGCGATGAGAAGCTATCATTGCCCAATCTTTTTGCCAAAAGTTGGAGTTATTACCTTTTATGGCTGCTTAAAGCTAAATAAACTTATGTAAATCATATTGAAGTATGTAAACTGTAAGCGCAGTTTTCCAGGTAGTTTAAAAAAGGCAAAAAACTATGTAAAGCAGAGCGAAATTGTTGAGGTCCGTGACTGAAATGACAAGAAAAATTTTGCTTGTTGACGACTGTCTAGAAGACCGAGCAATCTACCGTCGCTACCTATTGCAAGACAAGCAACACACATACAATATTTTAGAAGCCCAGACTGGGGAAGAAGGACTTCAATTGTGTCAGCAGCAATTTCCTGATGTGATTTTACTCGATTATCTGCTGCCAGACATGGACGGATTAGAGTTTTTAACACATTTGAATACTCAGTTGGGTCAAACAAACCTTCCAGTGATTATGTTAACGGGTCAGGGAAATGAACAAATAGCAGTACAAGCGATGAAAAAAGGTGCTGCTGACTATTTAGTTAAAAGCCATACAACAACAGTCAGTCTCAGTCTCACTATTCAAAATGTATTAGAAAAAACTAGCCTAGTTGGACAACTAGAGGAGAGTGAAGGATTTTTTCGAGCTACATTCAACCAAGCAGCAGTTGGTATCGCTCACGTAGGAATAGATGGACAGTGGTTGCTGGTTAACCAGAAACTTTGTAGTATTGTGGGTTACACCCATGAAGAACTAAATCGGCTAACTTTTCAAGACTTAACACACCCCAATGATCTCAATTCTGATTTAGAGTATATTCGCCTTTTGTTGACTGGGGAAATCCAAACTTACTCAATTGAAAAACGTTATATCCGTAAAGATAAAACTCTGATTTGGATTAATTTGACTGTTTCCCTAGTCCGTAAACCCTCTGGTGAGCCAAAATATTTTATTTGCGTTGTTCAAGACATCAGCGATCGCAAGCAAATAGAACAGCGATTGCAAGTTGCTCATGACCAATTAGAAAGACGGGTATCGCAACGAACTGCTGAACTTGAACAAGCACAAACCAAACTCAGCCATATTATCAACAGTGCGATCGCTGCCATTATTAGTTTTCGGGTTTTTGCTAATCGCGATTGGGAGTATGAATATTTTTCTACAGGCTGTGAAACCATCTACGGCTACACTCCCCAAGAATTTATGGCAGACAAACACCTCTGGATGTCGCGGGTGCTACCAGAAGATAGAAAAACAGTTATTATACCACTTTTTGAGTATTTCTTTGCTGAAGGCTCGACTAAAATAGAGTATCGATTTTGTCATCAGGATGGTTCTATACGCTGGATTGCCAGCACTTATACCTCTCGTCGTGATCAAGTTAAAGATTGCTGGATCATTACGGCTGTTAACACTGATATTAGCGATGCCTTACGGCAAGTCGCTGCGCGTCTACGCAAACAAGCAGAACAGAAAATTCGTGAACAAGCTGCTTTGCTTGATGTCGCATCGGATGCCATTTTTGTTCGCGATTTACAACACAATATTTTCTTCTGGAACCAAGGCGCTGAACGTCTTTACGGTTGGCAAAGTGCAGAAGTACTGGGTAAAAAAGCGAATGAGCTTTTTTCTGAAGAGAGTTTCCCTCAAGTTGGATCAGCCATGAAGACTTTGATGGATCAGGGTAAATGGCAAGGTGAATTAGAACATACTACAAAAGATGGTAAAAAAGTCATTGTCCAAAGCCGTTGGACACTAGTGCAAGATTACACCGAACAACCAAAATTTATTCTCACCGTTAACTCTGATATTACTGAGAAAAAGCAACTTGAAGTTCAATTTTATCAGGCGCAACGCCTAGAGAGCCTCGGTACCCTAGCAAGTGGTATAGCCCATGACATGAATAATATCCTGTCGCCGATTCTGACAGTTGCTCAACTGCTACCACTGAAACTTCCCAATCTAGATGATAAAAATCGCCAACTACTGAAAATATTAGAAGATAACTCAAAACGTGGTGCTGAACTAGTTAAGCAAATTTTGTCTTTTGCACGGGGAGCAGAAGGTAAGCGGGTTCCTCTACAAATAAAACACCTAATCAAAGAACTTGAGCGGATTGTCAAAAGCACATTTCCCAAATCAATTGAAATTTGCACCAAAATACCACAATCTCTTTCTACAGTTTTGGCAGATTCCACCCAAATACATCAGGTGTTGATGAACTTATGTGTAAATGCTCGTGATGCCATGCCCCAAGGAGGTACTATCACTATTTCTGCTGAAAACTTCTTCGTTGATCAAAACTATGCCAGGATGAATCTGGAGGCAAAAATAGGTAACTACGTAGTAATTACCGTATCAGATACAGGATGCGGTATACCAAAAGAGTTATCGGAGCGAATTTTTGAACCCTTTTTCACAACCAAAGAGCCAGGTAAAGGGACAGGATTAGGACTTTCCACGGTTATTGGTATCATTAAAAACCACGATGGTTTTATAAACTTGTATAGCCAAGTGGGTAAAGGGAGCCGATTTAAGGTGTTTTTGCCAACTAGTGAACAAGCCGTAACACAGGAAGATGATCACTCGCAAAAGCCAAAAGGTAATGGCGAATTAATTCTGATTGTGGATGATGAAGCATCCATTCTAGAGATTACTAAAACCTCACTCGAAGACTACAACTATACAACTCTGATTGCTCGTGATGGCGTTGAGGCGTTTTCACTCTACGCTCAACATCAAAATGAAATTCGTCTTGTATTGATGGATATTCAAATGCCGTGGATAGATGGGTTAAGTGCTATTCGCGTTCTGCAACAAATGAATCCTTCTGTTAAGATTATTGCCGTCAGTGGACTTGCATCTAACCGTCAACTGTTAGAAGCTAATGGTATCAATGTAGCAGAATTTTTACTGAAACCCTATACTCTTGAGGAATTATTGGACACGATTAAATATGTATTGCAAAGATAAGGAAACAAGGGAAGGGGGACAAGGAAAACAAGGTAGACAAGTCTTTTTTTTCAGGCTTTTGGGCTGTTTTAAACGGTCTGTTATTTACGCGCCCAATGTACTAGTTAGTTAGCTTTATTTTGCTGACTTAACTTACGTTTTCCTTTCAGAGCAATTGCACCTAAGCCAAAAAATAGTATTGAACCCAGATAAGTTGAAGGTTCAGGTGCTGCAACTTTGACTTGGCTTTTTCTCACTGCTACTAAAGTGAGATTTGTTTTATTCTCAAAAGAGCGTTTATAATAACCATTAATACTAGCAGTAGCTGTTTCTTGATTTCCAGTAAAAGATGTATCTAATTTATTTACTAGGCTAACATTTTGACTGTTTTCATATGTGAGAAAGTCATCATTGCCAGCAGTGTTAATATTACCAATGAGTGAGAAGTAATCTAAGGGATCTTTGTTAATTATCTGATTTCCAGATAATATATCAGCTACAAAATTAGAGATATTTGATCGCTCAATATCACTCGTATCAAATAATAAAAATGAAATATCTCCAATCGCTTTAGCATTTTCTTGTGGTGGATCATCTATTGATGTTCCCAAATTTAAATAAGCTGTGAAATCAAAAGAAAACGATTCACCAGCATTTATGTCAAAATTACCGACTATTCCCCCAAGAGTATCTGCTGTTCCAAAGTAACTTGTGCCTTGTCCACTAGCAAGACTCAAACCTACTTGAGTATAAGCTTGTGGTGGAGTAAATGTGAAATCTGTTTGTACTTGTCTATTGATAGTTAATACTGTTGCATCATCAGTAAAAGTAGAGGCATTGGTATTAGCTTGATTTTGTCTGTCAATGATGCCAAAACCTTGACTAAAGTTGGTAAAATTCAACTCTTCTTGAGCAAAAGCTAGACTAGCAGCCTGACTGGGTGAGCTTGCTAAAACAGAACTAGCTACTATCGGAGTCACCATCAGTACAAATTGTTTAGCAAATCCCAGATACAGATATCGTTTCATGTTTTCCTCTTTTTTGTACTGGCAGTTAAGCGATAATACGTAATTTAATATGAAAATTCAACCAAAAAAATCACAATATTTGTAAATAATAAGTAATTTATGTCAAGTAGCCTCGCAATTTGAGAAATTAAGCCAATAGTTTAGATCCATCTGGCTTTCGGCAATTTATAATCTACGAAAAGTTAAAACCGAGAGATGAAACTGTGGATGCACTCTTAGAGCGATCGCACCAACTCAAGCAAGCGTTAATTGATTTTATCTTGGATGCAGACGATGAACTGGCAGAAGCACTGGAAACTTATGCAGCAGCACAGTTACGTCGTGGATCTGGTGATACAATCCAACAAGAGTTAACAATAGACAGCTTTGCTATCGAAGGTAAACTAGAGGATAAATCACCAGTAGATCTGTTTATACAAACTCATTCAGAATTGTCACCAAGCGATCGCCAATTGCTGAATAGTTGGCATCGTAGTTTTATGGGGTTATTTGCGATCGCTAAAATCTTAGATGATGGCTTTGAGTTAATGAACTGGCTAACAGCCAAAAACTATATTGTTAAATTCAACAACGCTAAAACCCAACAGGAAATGTCGCGTTTAAAAGAAGGAGAAATTCTACTCACTCGCATTTCTCCTATCACAGAATCCTACTGGACATTTTCTGGCCCTTATACACAAATGGGTAAACTGGGTAAACCAAAACTAGCAGTAGCAATTGGTAATTTTAAAGAAAATTACAAAAAGCATCTTTATAGTGATGCACCTGACTTGTTAGAAGAAGCTTGGCAATCAGTGCTAACATATCATCAACAATTTATTGAGTTTTTTGGTAGTGATGAAATAACAATGCCAGGATACCAACTCAATAAAAAAATAACTGAACTCCAAGAAATCACTACCGAAAAAAGTTTAGCCGCAGCAGGAATAGATTCCTCAAAATCACTTGCAGAAATTGCCCAAGAAGCAGGAGTTGACGAAGAAGAAATCCAAGCCGCAGCCGAAGATATGGGTGCTGATTCTAAAGTAGTATCGCAATTGTTGAATAACAAAACTACCACAGCCAAAATGGTAACATCAAAAGTAGAATTGCCTGCTGATCTCAAAAAAGCAGAAGCTGTTACAGCTTTTTCTCATCCCCGTTGGGGACAGATGTTTTTACCAACGTACACCAAAATCAAAACGATTTTAGCAGCAGAAGATTGGCAGAGTATTGAAGGATATGAAAAACTAATTCGCCACTATTTAGAAAGTAAAGATATCAATGCTTTTATCTGGTATCGCCTCGCGACAGAAAATCCAAATTCATTAGAAAAAATATTGCAAACAGTTCTACAAAGTCCAGACTTTAAATTACAAAATGACTTAGATACACTGTTACAAGAATATCATAAACCTCTAGAGCCAGAATTACCAGAGATCGCTAGCGTACCAATACATTTACATAATTTATTCCAAGAAGCTTTAGGAGAAGTCCACAAATCTAAATCGAAAACCAAGGGACAAAAGAAATCAGCAAAAGGCTTTCAAACACTGTAACAGTTATCAGTTATCAGTTGTCAGTTGTCAGTTATCAAATGTGGTAGGTGCGTTATGGATATTAGTCCTAACGCACTGGAAATCTGGGGTAATTAAATCCTTTGTGTGTAAACAGTTGATTTTTAATTGGAAATATCTTCATTCGATTATTCTGGTAATCTTTGTACTTGTAGCAAATCTAATCCCCTGGCAAATATTTCATCAATTGGTAACATTTGCCCCTCATTAGTCATAAATTTATGATCTTTTGTAGCTCGAATTAATGAACCATCTTCTAAAGTATATTCAAATACTTCTTGATAACCACGATTATGCCACTGTGCGATCGCTTGTGTATATACATAACCATTTCTATCAACAGTGTAAACAGTACACTCAATTCTTTTTTCGACTATTTCTCCGATTGGCAAAAATCCATATTCTACAGTCAAAACTTCAGTGTCATAACTCAAGCAATATTCGGCAAACTTTAACATTTGCTCAAATAACGCTTCTGCAATTTGTTGCTTAACACCATTTTTGGCTGCACCATCCATAAATTTTTCTCGCTGCTTCTGCATCTCGGAAACTTTCTTTTTACCCATCGCCCGACGCAGCAAATCAGCTTGACCTAAAGAATATCCAGCCATATCCTGAGCAATTTTCATAATTTGCTCTTGATAAACCATAATTCCATAGGTTTCATCTAAAATTGGTTCTAAAATAGTGTGTTCATAATCAATATTTTCCCGCCCGTGTTTGCGGTTAATAAATTTCGGAATTAGCCCTGCATCTAATGGGCCTGGTCGATACAATGCCAAGATAGACGAAATATCTTCTATATTAGAAGGCTTCAAATCACGTACTATCTGACGCATTCCAGAAGATTCTAACTGAAATACTCCTTCTAATTCACCTGCTTCTAATAATTCGTAAGTCTTTTTCACATCTGGGGGAAGTTTCGCACCTTCTCCACCTTTTGCTAATATTTTCTGTGCTTTTCTTTCTTGAGCAGTAATTACATAGGGGTCAATCTTAAATCCATGATTACTTTCAATTAATTCGATGGTTTTCTGAATCATACTCAGATTTTTCAAGCCCAGAAAATCCATTTTTAACAAACCCAGTGATTCTAAATCTTCCATAAAATACTGGGTAATTACGGAACCATCGTTATTTTTCTGAAGTGGCACAATTTCATCTAATGGATCAGCAGAAATAACTACACCTGCTGCATGAACACCGAAAGTTTTGTTAGTTCCTTCGATGCGAATTGCCATATCCACCCAATGGCGGACTCTTGGATCATTATCATATCTGGCTTTAAATTCTGGTTCAGGAGTGTCATCAGAAATCATCACTTTCAACTTGGCTGGTTTTCCTCGTGAAACGGGAATCAATTTCGCCATTTTGTCTGATTCTGCATAAGGAATATTTAACACTCTAGCGACATCTTTTAAAACTGCTTTGGAAGTCAGACGGTTAAAAGTGATAATTTGGGCAACTCTTTCTGTACCATATTTTTCTGTTACATATTCTATGACTTTATCTCTTTGAGAGATGCAGAAATCCGTGTCAATATCCGGCATAGATTTCCGTTCTGGGTTGAGAAATCTTTCAAAAAGTAAGCCATGATGTACAGGATCTATATTGGTAATTCCCATAGTATAGGCTACCAAAGAACCTGCGGCAGAACCACGACCTGG
This sequence comes from Pelatocladus sp., assembly GCF_059505505.1. Taxonomy (NCBI): domain Bacteria; kingdom Bacillati; phylum Cyanobacteriota; class Cyanophyceae; order Nostocales; family Hapalosiphonaceae; genus Pelatocladus; species Pelatocladus sp. The sequence goes on from NZ_JCACKS010000224.1 coordinate 41,966, forward strand.
ACCAACTGGAACATCATTATCTCTGGCAAATTTAATGTAGTCCCACACAACTAAAAAATAGGTGGAGAAACCCATTTGCTGAATCATTTTTAATTCATATTCCAGCCTTTCTTTGTAAGCTAAATCGATTTCGTGGCGGGATTTTCGATTTAGTTTTTGTAATAGTCCTTGCCAAGCAATTTCCTCAACATAAGTATCAGCAGTATGACCAGAGGGAATCGGATAATTGGGAATCCGAGGCTCACCCAAAATATTGTATGGTTCGATTTTCTCTGCTACTTCTACAGTATTGGCGATCGCTTCTTCAATGACATCATCCGGTAAATGATCACGAAATAGCTGTTTCATCTCTTCAGCAGATTTTAAATACTCTGTACCGCTATAACGCATCCGGTTATCTTCAACTATTAATTTCCCTGTTTGAATACACAATAAGGCGTCGTGTGCTTCGACGTCATAACAGGAAATATAATGAGAGTCATTGGTAGCAATAATTTTTATGTCTAATTCCCGCCCAATTTTGACAATTTCGACATTGACAATTCGGTCTTCGGGAGAACCATGATCTTGAATTTCTAAATAATAATCTTCACCAAATACATCTTTATACCATTGAGCAATTCGGCGGGCTGCATCTAGTTTTCTAGCGAGAATTGCTTGGGGTATTTCTCCACCCAAACAGGCACTAGTAACTATTAAATCTTCATGGTATGTTTTGAGTAATTCTTTGCTAATACAAGGACGAGAAAAAATACCTTTGCCTTGTACACCTTGGAGATGAGAAATAGTTGTTAATTTAACTAAATTTTTATAGCCTTTAGTATTTTTTGCTAAAACAATTTGATGATAGCGAGGACGGCGTTCTTGTTTAGTAATATCGCCGTTGATAATATACATTTCATTGCCAATAATTGGCTTAATATTTTTGTTGCGACAAATTTTTATAAGTTCGATCGCACCATACATAACACCATGATCCGTCAGAGCGATCGCTTTAATATCCAGATCGATAGCACGATCTACTAAATTTGGTATTTGACTAGCACCATCCAACAGACTGTAGTCACTGTGAATGTGCAACGGAACAAAAGACATATATGTTTATTATTTAGGGAACAGAAAATAGGAAACAGGGAACGGTTATCACACTGATAACTGACACTGAATCACTGTCAAAAGCTACGGTATCTTAGGATAGCTCAGTTTGCCAATATTAAGAGTTATATTTTTTTGAAAAATTATCTTGGCAAAGTATTGTTTTTATGGTGACATCACCAGCTTATTCTTGAAAAAATGAAAGAAATAGACAGCATTGATCAACCGGAAAAAAACTAGAGCGGTAAAACTTGCTAGAGGAGCATACTCTCAAGACTAGCCAA
>NZ_JCACKS010000225.1:0-35361 GCF_059505505.1 Pelatocladus sp.
CATCCACCCTGCCGATCCTTGTTCTACCAGTTCATAAATTTGGCGAAGGTATTGCTTTAAAAGAAGATTTTAATTTTTCTCTGCTTGTATGAAACCACCCTGCCCTTGTTCCTCTTGTCCCCAATCCCCAATCCCCAATCCTCGATCCACTATCTACTCACAATCCCCGACCACTGGACTTTTTTTTGTTTTTCCCGACGGTAGGAAAAGAAATGTTCTGGGGTTTGGTAAGTACAGTAAGGAGCGATCGCGATCTGTTCAGGACTAATACCTAGTTTTTCCATCTGTAAAAAATTTATTCGTCTTACATCTAAACGGACTTTACCGGGGTTAGAATCTGGCAATAAAGGCGGATTAGGCAGTTTGTGTAAAGCTTGAATTTTTGTTTTTTCGTCTTCATGTGGTATAATACTAGCCCCAACTTCTGCTGCTACTTGCGTGGATACTTGGTAAACTTCCCCAGCGATCGCTGGTCCCATAGCAATTCGCAAATCTTGGATTTTGCTGCCTTGGGCTTGCAGACGAGCAATAGCCTGCGGTACTATCTTCGCTGCTGTACCACGCCAACCAGCATGGACTGCTGACACCTGAAAAGTTTTTTCATCGGCAATCAGCACGGGTGTACAATCAGCAGAAGCTACCCAAAGGGCTTGTAGTGGCTGTTCGCTCACTAAACCATCTGCTGATGCAAGGACAGAATTATCTTCTTGATTTTGATTTACGTCATCGTCAGGTGAGAGTAACTCAGTAGCAATTTCTCCTGGTGTAAGAACAGTATTGCCATGCACCTGTTTTAAGCGATATCCTGAAGCATCTGGATGCAGTACCATCGTTAATTCTTCTGGAGAACGAGGCCAAAAATGTTGGGTAAAAAAGCCATGTGGCCAAGCTTCGAGAAGACTACAAGTTAGGTAAGACATCTCTTCCCAAGTCTGCCAATGCCAAGTGTGCATCTTCAACCAAGCCTAAAAACAAAATAAAAATCAGCCAATTAATGCTAACTTGAACAAGCAAATTTGGGGAAACTCTGTGGGATTGGATCAGCAACAGTTGGAATCCGCCTTAAAAGGTGAACGTCAGTATAGTTATTTACCATTCTCACTCCATATACTTGACTCTGTGGCTTCAACAAATAAAACTCTGTGGGAATTGTTAGAGCAAGGAGCAAAAAATGGCTGTGTAGTAATTGCAACTCAGCAAACCGCAGGACGGGGACAATGGGGGCGAAATTGGATTTCTCCTACAGGAGGATTATATCTTTCAGTTTTGCTTACTCCTAAGATTGCAGCTAGTCACAGCTACCAGCTAACTTTTGCCAGCGCTTGGGGAATTGCTAATCAGTTGCGAAAAAGTGGTGTAAATGTTGAGATTAAGTGGCCAAATGACTTAGTGATCAATAGGCGTAAACTGGGTGGTATTTTGACCGAAACAAAAGTCCATCAAGGCATAATTACTCAAGCGGTAATTGGGGTTGGTATTAACTGGACTAACCCTGTTCCGAAAACTGGGATAAATTTAGAAATGTGGCAAGCTGCACAAAAAACTAAATTAATTCCCTGTTTAGAAGTATTGGCAGCGAAAATCTTGCTAGGAATAGAATCCGGTATACAGAGTCTTTTGCAAGAAGGAGTAAATATATTATTGGCTCGTTATCAACAGTTGCTTGCAAATTTAGGCGATCGCGTTTACGTCAACAACCTTGCAGGCACTATAGTCGGTGTGATACCTACTGGAGAATTGCATGTACTAATAGATACATTTGAATCTTCACAAGCAACAAAGCCAGAAATTTATCTCCAGCCCGGTATAATCAGTTTGGGCTATTCTACATCACCGAATCAGTGAACAGTAAACAGTGATCAAGTAAAAAAATGATAAGTAAGTCCATAATTTTGTTTAGATTAACTGATAACTGATAACTGATAACTGGTTAAACAATTTGTTTAGGCAAACTACGTACTTACACTCAATCCCAAAACAAATGACGCAGCGCAATAACTCTGCTCCTAAACGTTTGGATCACTTATGGCGGCGATCGCTGCCAGCACAGAGTATCTGTTTGCTTAGTAGCTTCAGCCTTCTAAGCAGTGGCATGGTGCTTGCCCAATCCGAATCCGCTATAGATAATATTGTTCCCACAACAGAAAATTCTCCAACTGTTAACAAAAATACTGTTGAGCGCAGTCAAACTTTAGTAATTCCAGAAAAAACTGACTCCCAACCAGAATTTTCTCAACGTCGGAGTAGACTCAGAAAAAGACTGCGGCAGGAGGAAGAAGCTTCTCAACCCCCAGCAACCATCAGAGCCAGAAAATCTAAACCCCCAGTGACAACTTCTCAATCATCACCAAGGGTAAAAGTTTCCACGCCTAATACTACTCCTGTCATCACACAAGAAAAACCACAAGTAGAATTTACCACTCCAACTCAGCCTCGTTCTACACAACAAAAACTTCCTGTAGTTACCCAACCTGTCAAGAACTCTCCTAGTGCTACTGGAGCCACAGCAGGAAAACCCAAAGACTACAACAACGCTTATATTGACCCCACAGATTATAATCCCACGGCTAAATATGAAGCTCCCAGTAGTGTAATAGCTACAGAGCGCACCACTGGTTGTCAAGCTGTATTGAAGCAAGGAATTGCTAGCAACACCTGTACTAGTAATCAGCCTCTAACCAATGCTAATTCCGGAACACCCAATTGGTTGAAAAAAAGCCAAAATGTCTCAGTAGCAGCCATTCCAATCACAAAGCGGCTTGCTACTAAGAATACAAACAATAATGGTTGGCGTCCGCCTACTATTGTTTCTAAGGTCGTTTCTAGTACTGCTTTGCGTTCTAACCAAGTTGCTAATCTCGGTTCTAGCAAGAGTAATTATCATCCCAACCGTTTTATTCCTAGTCCTAGCAATTTTACCCCCACAACCACAATTAGCGAAGTGCCGATCGCGCCCAGTGCGGGTAAATTGACAGCACCGATGACAGCCGATAATCTAGCGCCTCGTCCGGGTATGGTAGCCTATGACATTCCTTTGGCAACAACACTACCACAAATCGCCTACAGAGCCATTTATGGGAATAGAATAGCGATTAGTGGTACAGGATTCATGTACCCACTTTCAATTCCCTCGCCAATTACCTCATTGTTTGGTTGGCGCGTTCATCCAATTACAGGCGATCGCCGTTTCCACTCTGGTATGGACATCGGCGCGGCGATCGGAACACCAATTTTAGCAGCATATTCTGGTCAAGTTGAAGTTGCTGACTGGGTAGGTGGTTATGGTCAAGCTGTAATCCTCAACCATAACAACGCCCTACAAACTCTCTACGGTCACATGTCCCAAATCCTTGTTCAGCCTGGTCAACGGGTAGAACGAGGAACCGTGATTGGTCTGGTCGGAAGTACAGGTAACTCAACAGGCCCTCACCTGCACTTTGAAGTCCGCCAGCTAACACCCGAAGGCTGGGTTGCTGTCGATCCAAGAGGACAAATACAATCTGCACTCGGTCAACTAGAGCAAAGTACACAGACAGCCCAGGTTAGTCAGTAGCAGGACTAGGGGACAAGGGAGACAAGGGAGACAAGGAGGACACGGGGACAGGTCGAATATTTTTGATCAATTCTCCGCGTCTCCACTCTCCGCGTTACCGCATCTTCATCCCAATCCCCTTTCCCTGTTCCCCATTCCCCAATCACAAATACCCATGTTCAGCCAGAAATGCTGGTGTAACTTCCTCGCGCGTGGTGTTTGTGGGAAATTTAAGGAATTTTTCTACATATTTGCCGAGAATATCACCTTCGAGATTGACCCAACTGCCGTTAACTAGGTAACTGAGGTTTGTTTCAACGTAAGTTAAGGGAATTACGGCAACTGTAAACTGAGATATTTCTGGATTATAATCAGCTACTGTGAGGCTAATACCATTCACAGTAATACTGCCTTTGGGAACAATATAATGGGCGATCGCATCAGGAGCGGTAAACGTCATTTCCCAGGCAGTTGCTGTCTGCTGTGCCGAAACCATACAACCTATACCATCCACGTGTCCCATCACAAAATGACCTCCGACTTTGCCACCTACTCGTAAGGAGGTTTCTAAATTTACATATTTCGGTTCTGTTTGCTCTTTTCCTAAAGTTGTACGGCGGAGGGTTTCTGGTGATGCTGTGGCTATAAACCCGTCTTTTAATATTTCTTCCACGGTCAGGCAAATGCCATCTACTGCTACACTGTCACCGTAACTTAAGTCTCCCATGATGACTTCACATGGGTGTCTAACACAACTAATTTGCCAATAATTACCCTCTAAGGGTCTTATGGTTCCTAATGCCTGGATTATTCCTGTAAACACGGCTCTTTTCTCTATAGAACTCAAATTAATGCTAGATTTTAACTAAAATTTAGTTGGTAATTTCACAAAAATACAAGAATTTAAAGTATACTTTTTAACCATTATTTGTATCAACATTTCAATACATTTACAATAAAGATAAGGCATATTTAGATAATTACATTATTGCGGAAAAAAACTAAATTGACTTACTCTGGTGTTCACAACCATTTGGGAGTTTAATAGAAGCAATTATAGAGAACAAGACTTATGTTTTTGATAATCTCAATCTTGCCCAATCAAGAGTATGATTTGTTACAGATTCCTCTAACGCTCAAAGGATTCTAGAGGTCCAGCGAATGATTGAAATGAAAGTTGCTGGCATAGCATTAGATGCCATAACCCGCAGCCCGATTGTACTTTTAAAAGATGCTACAGATCGGCGTGCTTTACCTATCTATATCGGTCAGGAACAGGCTAGGGCAATCATGGGCGCACTGGAGAATCAGAAGCCTCCTAGACCCTTAACCCACGACCTGATTGTAAATATTCTGGAGACGTGGAATATGACTCTAGAGCGTGTTATTATTCATTCCCTACAAAAGGATACATTTTATGCAGCTTTGATTATTAAACAAGGCGAAGTCAAAAAAGAAATTGACGCACGTCCTAGCGATGCGATCGCTGTTGCTCTCCGTACAAATGCGCCTATTTGGGTCATGGAAGAAGTAATAGCTGATGCATCTATACCCGTAGATCGCGATGCCGATGAAGCTGAACAAGAGGCATTTCGCGAATTTCTCTCTAATCTCCGTCCTGAAGATCTGATTAAGCGTTTTGGCTATGATGAATCCTAAAAAAGTCATTGGTCATTAGTCATTAGTCATTGGTTATTAGTAAAAGACAAATGGCAAAGAACAAATGACAAAGGACTAATTGAAGATGCGATACCGACGCTTTGGAAAAACCGGACTACGCCTTTCGGTGTTTTCCTTGGGAACAATGCGCTATTTAGCTTCACCAGACAATGTATGGCAAACAATTCAAACAGCTATAGCGCTGGGAATTAATCATATAGAAACTGCTAGAGGTTACGGCAAAAGTGAGGAGTATCTTGGTAAGGCGATCGCCTTGGGGTTGCCAATAACTCGTTCGCAGGTTCATATCACAACTAAAATCCCTCCCACGGTAGATGCAGATACTATGCGTCGGTACATCAATGAATCTCTAGAAAGATTGCATCTAGAATATGTAGATTGCCTGGGGATTCACGGTTTAAACACTTGGGAACATCTTGATTGGGTCAAAACCAAGGGTGGCTGTATGCAGGCTGTACAAGAAGCCGTTGCTGATGGTCGTGTTCGACACGTTGGCTTTTCTACCCACGGTTCCTTAGATGTAATTCTGGCAGCGATAAATACAGATTTTTTTGAATTTGTCAATCTGCATTACTACTATTTTTTTCAGCGTCATACCCCAGTCATTCAACTAGCAGCAGCTAAAGACATGGGCATATTTATCATTTCCCCTGCGGATAAGGGTGGACGTCTTTACACTCCACCCCCTACTTTAGTTGACTTGTGTCATCCTTTCTCGCCTCTAGAGTTAAACTATCGATTTCTACTGAGTGACCCCCGCATTACTAGCTTGAGTGTCGGACCAGCAAATCCTGAAGAATTAACTCAACCATTAGAAGTTGCTGACCAGGATGGGCAATTAACTGATGAGGAAATTACAGTTTTTGAACGTTTAGAAAATCATCAAAATCTGGCTTTGGGTACTGATTTATGCAGTCAGTGTTATGAATGCTTACCCTGTCCAGAAAATATCAACATTCCAGAAGTACTGCGGCTACGAAATTTGGCAGTAGCCTATAACATGACAGATTATGGACAGTATCGTTATGGAATGTTTGAAAACGCTGGTCACTGGTTCGGTGGAATGAAAGCAAATCGCTGTACAGACTGCGGTGACTGCTTGCCAAAATGTCCGCAAAACTTAGATATCCCTGCCTTACTGAAGGATACTCATCAAAGGTTACAAGGAAAAAGTGGCAGACGATTGTGGGAATAATCAATGGTCAGTAGTCAGTAGTCAATAGTTATTGTCATTTAATAACAAATGACTAATAACTATAGCGGTTCTCATTTGAATCAAATACACCGCCATGAACAATGTAGAGTAACGTCTGGGCGCAGCGTATTGGACACAACCGAGAAGCGCTATATTGACTACTGACTCGATTGCAATACAGTCGGAACCCCACCCGGCTTTGCTGATGCAAAACCTCCCCGCTTGCGCAAGCGCTTAGGGGATTAAGGGGTGGGGTACGTATTGGACACAACCGAGAACTGCTATATTGACTAACCACCAAATGGAGTTAAGCGTTTGATCGCACGACCTGCCACATCTTTGTAGCGCAGTTCTCCACACAGGATTTTACCCATGATTTGAGGTGCAGAAGGACGCTTGACACCTACTTTGTAGCCGACACCAGGAAAACGATAAAATAGCCCAGCTAATTTTTGCGCCCAAGCCATATCACTACCCCATTCAGCATTAATGATATCTGAGTATTTTTCCAAGGCATTGATGTCACCAGAGAGGGCTTTGTCGATCGCCTCTGATGCTTTTAAACCACTAAATATTGAGGGCCGAATACCTTCGGCAGTAAAAGGATCAACCACACAAGCTGCTTCCCCTGCCAAAATTGCATTTTCAGTATGCAGTTTTTGTTCACCATTCCACAGGCAAATAGCATGACCATATTGCTGGCAGGTTTTTATATCCAAACCAAAGGAGTTGCCATACTCGTCCAAAATTTTCTTAAAGTCCTGCGGTTCACCACCGATAAACGTACCAACACCAACAGAGTAACCATCTGCTTTGGGGAAATTCCAGAGATAGCCATTTTTTACCAGACCAAATTCAAAATGGGCAATATTACCGTTTTCGACTTTGGCTAGTGCTTCTGCTTCTAAGGCTGCTGCGAGGCGGCGTTTACGTTCTTTGAAACCTAGCCATTTCGCCATCGATCCTTTGGCACCGTCAGCAGCAATTAAATATCTACCCATTATCGAACTATTAGCTGTATTCACTTGCCAATGGTCACTTTTAAACTCAATACCAGTGACTTCTGTGTTGTCTTTGAGTTCTGCCCCTTGTTTTTGTGCTTGCTGCACTAGGAAGTGGTCGAAAACATCACGCCGTACCATCCACACTGGTTCAGGAGTTTCTAGTTTCGCTTCTACTGGGTCGCCTGTTTTCCAAGTACATCGGATGGTGTCTGCTTTGATGGAAATTGCTGGACTAAAGTCAAAGTCAAACCACTCAGCGATCGCAGGTGATACGCCACCACCACAAGGTTTATATCTTGGTAAAGATGCTTTTTCCATGATTAACACGGAGCGCCCTTGCTTGGCTAGATGATACCCTGCTGTTCCACCGGCTGGGCCGGCACCGACAATGATGCAGTCGTACATAACGTTCTAAATTTTTGCTTTTGAATTAGTTGATTTTTGAGTTTTAGACTCTATGTTAGACAGTGTTACCAAAATTTAACCGAATTTTAGGTTTATGTGCAAAATTTCACAGTTTTTTTAGGCTTTGTTTGTGTGCAAAAATTTATTTTGCCTTAGCAATACTCATCAGTAAATATTCGGTTTGCAAAGTCAATCTTTTTGTTATTTGAATTCTTTTCAAAACTTGAATTTGATCTTGATTTTTTACAGAATCATGGATATTTTCTGGCAATTTATACGTGCATTTTGATTACATTTATAAGTTTTCTTGGATTAAGAATATTTCGATAATTTAAAAATAACAGCTTGGTACAAGCTACAATGAGCCAAACTTTAAATCAGCTTTCCTTTACAAATTACAATTTATTAGTTTCACTGTTTACAAATTTTTTGCCAATTATTTTAGATAAAATATAAAGTTTTAGTAAAATTTCTTGTTCAAAGACAATATGTTCTCAATATATTAAACCACTCATGTGATGCAAGGATTTGCCTTTGATGTAAGTAAGGTAAAAGGTAAAAGTAAAAAACTACTGTCCCAATTTTTACCTTTTACCTAGTACTTTGATTAGACGGTAGTGATGTCTTTTTCTTTTTCTGCCAATAGTTCATTGATTCTGGCAGTGTATTTGTCCGTCAGTTTTTGTAATTTGTCTTGTTGATCACGTGCTTCGTCTTCGGATACCTCAGAGTTTTTTTCCATTTTGCGAATAGTATCTAGGGCATCGCGGCGGATGTTACGAATGCCAACACGACCTTCTTCAGCATACTTGGCAGCAATTTTTACTAATTCTTTACGGCGATCGCTTGTCAGTGGGGGAATATTAAGTCGAATGACAGAACCGTCGTTACTGGGGGTTAAACCCACATCTGACATAGAAATAGCCTTTTCGATCAAGTTTAAAGAACTGCGATCATAAGGCTGAATCAGAATCGTTGTAGCATCTGGTGTGCTGATGTTAGCCAGTGATTTCAGAGGTGTAGATGCACCATAATAGTCCACTGTCACTTTGTCTAACAAGCTGGCATTGGCGCGACCAGTGCGAATTGTATTAAAAGCTCGTTGAGTTGCTTCAACGGTTTTTTGCATCGTACTTTCAGCTTCAGCTAATTTCACAAGTACCTCCCACAAGGGTGCCGATAGATTCTCCCATGACTGCGCGATGGATATTACCCCGTACGCCCAAGTCAAAAACAAGAATTGGGATATTATTTTCTTTACATAAGGCTATCGCGGTACTGTCCATTACCCGCAAATCTTTTGCCAAAACGTGTCCATATGTAAGACTATTGTAACGTTTGGCATCAGGGTAGATATGTGGGTCGGCGTCGTAGACTCCATCCACCTTAGTAGCTTTAAAAATAACTTCGGCTTCAATTTCTGCGGCTCTTAAAGCAGCAGTGGTATCGGTTGTGAAAAAGGGATTACCAGAACCTGCGCCAAAAATAACCACCCGCCCTTTTTCTAGGTGACGGATGGCACGACGACGGATATATGGTTCAGCTAATTCTTGCATGGCGATCGCGGTTTGTACCCGCGTCTGTACCCCTATTCGTTCCAGTGAGTCTTGCAGCGTCATGGCATTCATTACCGTGGCAATCATACCAATGTAGTCAGCTGTTGCCCTGTCCATCCCTGCCGATGCCGCTTTGACACCACGAAATATATTACCCCCGCCAACGACGATGGCGATTTGAACACCAGTGGCTACTACCTCTGCTACTTCTTGGGCGATTTCTTTGACCACTTCTGGGTCAATTCCATAGCCCATGTTGCCCATTAAGGCTTCACCGCTTAGTTTAAGTAAAACCCGTCGGTAATTTGTTCCCATGAAGTTACGCTTTATCAAAAAATATGCTAATTACCTCCAATTAAAGATAACAGTAGTGTGACTATCTGTCTCCAGTACTTGACAATCATCAATATGCAAGAGCAAGGGGTAAATTCATTGGAATCCCTTTGAAGCAAAAATTCCAGCCCTTCTAGGGCTGGGAAGTCTCAATTAAATAACGACTTAGGTGATGTACTTGCTCGTCAATTCCTGGCAGTTCAAAATCTGGTGCGTAAATTCCTACAGGAGTATTATTTGTTTCTACTTGATTCATATTTGCTCACTTGCAGGAACTAATGAACACACCTTTAAAGGAAATGTTTTATGTTTTGACTATTTTATAAACCAGTTTTGCTGTCGTAAATTGTGAAACTACTGAATTTCCAAAACCCAAGTATCAGATTGAAAGCAGCAGCATAAAATTGTCTAGGTAAGAATATATAAAGTTTTATAAAAATAGAAATAGTTAGTATAAATATATCTGCGTTTTTCCAAATTTTCATTTTAATTTTATTAAATACCCATGGCTTCCTCCACTTCTGCGATCGCATTTACTCCAACAAAAACCTGGATTTGGCAAGGCTTTTCTATTTGCTATCAATCTCAAGGAAGTACTGGCCCAGCCGTGATCTTCGTGCATGGCTTTGGAGCTTCATGGTGGCATTGGCGGAAAAACATGCCAGTACTGGCGCAAAATTGTCGCGTTTATGCAATTGATCTGATCGGCTTTGGTGCTTCAGCAAAACCTGAACCGGGTAAAAGTATCAGTTATACATTTGAAACTTGGGGACAACAAATAGCTGATTTTTGCCGTGAAGTGGTAACAGAGCCTGCTTTTTTAGTTGGGAACTCGATTGGTTGTATTGTAGCCATGCAAACAGCTGTAAGTAACCCTGAAATTGCTCTAGGAGTAGCATTATTAAACTGTTCTTTGCGGCTGTTACATGATCGCAAACGCCAAAGTTTACCTTGGTCGCGTCGTGTAGGAGCGCCGCTTCTACAACGTGTATTATCTTTTAAACCAATTGGTGAATTTTTTTTCGATCAAATTGCCAAACCCAAAACTGTACGTAAAGTTCTACTACAAGCTTATGCTAATTCTGCAATGGTGACAGAAGAGCTTGTAGATATTCTCACCTCTCCTGCTAGTGATCCAGGTGCAGCAGCAGTGTTTCTTGCTTTTACTTCTTATTCTCAAGGCCCCTTACCAGAAGATCTTTTACCTCAATTGCTTTGTCCAGCAATTATTTTATGGGGAACAGCTGATCGTTGGGAACCAATTGAGTTAGGTAGAGAGTTAGCCAACTTTCCACAAGTGCAAAAGTTTATACCTTTAGAAGGCGTAGGACATTGTCCCCAAGATGAAGCTCCGGAGGTAGTCAATCCGATTTTGCAGGACTGGATATGGGAAAGAACAAGAATTCAGACTTCGGAAAATGAGTAATGGATCAGCGGAGAAATTTAGTTTTTAACTAAAATAAAAATGCTTGTTCTTCCTACTTCCTCCAGCCTTCTGATTTCTGCCTTATTAATTAATATGAGATTGGTCGCTCAAATAAGCTTTGTTGCTGTAACCAATCTTTACCCACTTGAATACTGATATCAGAAGAGAGATTACCCGTACTTTCCACTCGTACTTCTCCAAATCCTAAAGTGTTACGAATTGATTCGGCGCTGTTGCCATCTCCTTGTTGAGCAACGATGTGAGTAACTTCTAAGGGTTCACCAGAGTTTTTGGCTATGTAGACATTGCTATAACCAGCTTTTTGCAGGCTTCTAATTAGTGGTCGAAGATTGGTGTCATCGCTGCCAGTACTATCTTGAATTGCTACTCGTAGATATGTTGGATCTACTGCTTGCTGTTGTTCAGACGATTGTATATCAAAATACTGTGCCATCGTGGTCGCAATGCGATCGCTATCTGGTATCCAATAGCTAGCGTCATACTCTCCATTTTCGCTAAATCGACCGGGCAGCATCAACTGCAAAACATTAGAGCGATTTGTTCTAACTCCATAACCAACCAATGCTGCTAATTCTTCAACGGTCAAGTTAGTATCAATATGCTCTTTAACTACGTTGAGAATGTTGGGTAATTTTGTCAGTGTTGTGGGGTTGAGGGTTTGATCAATCAATGCTCGGATCACCTTCTGTTGTCGTTGAATCCGACCAATATCGCCGTTTTCATCATGGCGAAAACGTAATAATTGTAGTGTTTGGTCGCCATTGAGATGCTGTTTTCCTTTTTTGAGATTGATATAAAGATGCTGCGAATCATCTTGATATTTCATGTCTCTAGGAACGTCAATGTTTACCCCTCCTAAAGCATCGATTAGCTTGGCAACGCCCAAAATGTTGATACGAATGTAGCGATCAATTCCGACTCCATCCAAGAGGTTACTAACGGTTTTGGCAGTTAAAGCAGGCCCACCCTGAACATTAGCCGAATTAATTTTTTTCCTTCCATGTCCTTCAATTTCCACACGGGTATCTCTGGGAATGGAAAGCATGACTAATTTTTTAGTTTCTGGATCAAATCTGATCAAGAGCATGACATCAGAAAGACCATCAAAGGAATTAATCTGGGGTAGATATCCCAAAGTTTTGGTTTCTTCTGGCGCATTTTGGACATCTGGTGGTAGTACACTCATCCCCATGACTAGGATATTGACGGGGCGAGTTAGTTCTGAAAATCGCAGTCCCCCTCCAGAAATGCGATCGCCATCAAAAACTGCTGCCTCATCTGCACTCAGATTGGCTTGCATCAGAGGTGTAGTGTTTAAGGACAGTAATGCTCCTGCTGTGGCTGACACTATCGCGATACCGCCCATACCCAGCAAAAACCACAGCCAACGTCCAGATTTGGAACGATTGACCTTTTTTCTACCACTAGATTTGGAGCGGGACTTAGAATGGTTTTTTGACGCCGAACCTCTTTGAATGGTCACAGACTTCCTCACACTTTATTGAATAATACTTGGTGAATCCACTTTTGGAAAACAGGCGAATCAAACTATAATACCTAACTCTTAATTATTAGTGGGAAATTAGTGGATTAAGTGTCTTCTGTAACACTTCTAACTTTATTCTTCTTAATTTTTTCGTTCATAAAGAAAACGCTTTAGATGTTTTCTTTATGAAGTATGGCAATATTAGGCATCATTTGACTAGGTAACTGGAGAAAAATCTGTAAATTTTTAGAAAACAAAAACAACCACAAATATTTAAAGACGCGATTATACTCTTACGAGAAGCCGCTCTTACGAGCGTCTACGCGTTTGTTATCAGTTATCAATGAAAACAACCCTTTACTCTATTTTTACCAAAAGTGTTTTATATCTCCCCTGACTAATGGGACGACGCTGAGGTTAAAAGACGCGGAGAGTGACAACAGAGAAATTGTCTCCCTTGTCCCCACATTCCCCTATCTCCGGATCTTGGTTCAAAATTATTCATTTGGTTGAGTGCAATCCTAAATTAGAGGGATGAATGATATTGATGTAGTTAGAGATAATAAGCTTTAGATAGGGATTATATTTGTGTTATCCGGCAATCGGCAGATGCAGACACGCAAGCTCTTAAACTGGTGGCAAACACTCACACCATTAGCACGATTAGGTGCGATCGCCTTATTTGCTCCGCTTTTAGTGTTGAATGGCTGGGCCCTTTCAGTCATTTTTCATTATTTTCACTCGCTGATTGTCATTTTAGTGGCAGCCTCCGTACTAGCGTTTCTGCTTAATTATCCTGTAAGCTGGATGGAACGTCATGGTGCTAGGCGAGAGCAAGTAGCTATTTTAGTATTTTTACTGGCTTTGTCAATTTTACTAGCATTAGGTGTTACTCTAGTCCCACTAGCTCTGACCCAAGCCCAGCAATTGGTAGCACGTTTACCGGAGTTAATTGACTCTGGACGCTCCCAATTAATGATTTTGAATGAAAAAGCTGAAAGTATGGGCATACCCATTAATCTTGATGCTTTGTTAGTGCAAATCAATGATCGGGTTAAGGGACAATTGCAGGCGATCGCAGGACAAGTTCTGAATCTGGCGGTAGTCACCTTCACGAGTCTACTGGACTTTCTACTAACAATGGTTTTGACTTTTTACCTGTTGCAGCATGGGGATGAACTCTGGCAAAGTCTAGTTAGTTGGCTACCAAGCAAATTTCGTGAGGCTTTTTCTCAAACTGTACGCCTCAGTTTTCAAAATTTCTTTATCACTCAGCTCATTTTATCTACCTGTATGGCATCTGCCTTAATTCCAACCTTTTTATGGCTGAAAGTACCATTTGGATTGCTATTTGGCTTGAGTATTGGCATTATGGCTCTTGTTCCTTATGGTGGGTCTGTAGGTATTGCCTTAACTACTCTATTAGTAGCATTACAAGACGTTTGGGTAGGTGCAAGAGTTTTAATTGCAGCAGTAATTGTTCAGCAAATTCTTGAAAACTTGATTGGGCCGAGAATTTTAGGTAGCTTCACTGGTTTAAATCCAGTTTGGGCGTTAATTTCGGTCTTAACAGGGGCAAGAATCGGTGGTCTTTTGGGTGTTATTTTAGCAGTACCCACTGCCGTTGTTATTAAAACAGCTTTAAGCGCGCTGCGCCCTGATGTTACGTCTACGAATCACAGCGAAACGGGAGATGTCACTAGTAACAGTCCTGAACAGGGGGAAGAATCTTGTCGTAAACAAATAAATGAAACCACAAATGTGCGATCAGTAGAGGTAGGTACACCTGTGACACCCGAAACTTCTCCTCCGACTGCTTAGTTATTTGTCATTTGTCATTTGTCGATGGTTATTACTGATAGACTTTTAACTAGGATCTAAGATTGAACCCATAAACAGAATGCTTCCAGTTTGGTTGTCACGCATCGCACAGAAAAACGGACGATCAACAATCATTTGGAATGGTTCATTAACAGGCAAAGATGTTTGAACTATACCCACAGAAGTAGTTGCAGCAGCTTCTGTTCCTTCTTCATTTACTTCCACAAAAGTTTTATGCTTAACTTCGCTAATTGCAAAGTTTTCCCCCATTTGAGAAAAATCGGCTTTGTTGCTGAAAGCCTCACCCATACCTAATGCTTGCAAAGCATCATTAAGCCTTACCTCATAATCTATCTTGAAGCGGGGTAAGCGAATCAAACCTTCTTGCTGGCTAAACTGAGACATCCATTTTTTCCAATTCTCAGTATTAAGATTTTGATAAAAAGATTTCAGACCAAAATTCTGTTTTGGGAGGAAAACATAAAAGCTGATTTTACCATCTTTCCCATAAGGTAAACTCACTGCTTGAAATTGCTCGTTTTCATAGTATTTATATCTACCTTTTTGTGACATCATCGGATGTTGTTTCGGATTATCAGATGTCAGAAAAAAAGGTTGTTGGGTAGTTTGTTGCTTGTCAAATTCGTTTGTCCATCTGCCTTTGAAATAAATGGCATTAATAATAAACAATACTTGATCTGGTTTGATGTTTTCAACAATTTTGTCAATTTTGCCACGAGTACTTTCCTTCACCCAATTATTAATAGTACCAATTGAGCCTGAATCTTGAAAGTTTAAATTTGTGACTTTTGCTTGATAAGAATTTTGAATTGTTTTCAGAAAATCAGGTTTAAAGCTAACTTCTTGATTTGCCCAAAGCGAGTTAGCAATACTTAATTGAATTTGTGGATCTGGATTCTCTAAAAGCTGTTTTAATGCTGTGTTAGAAGAATTAATTTCCTGGATACTTAATCCTTGCAATTCCAGTGCTTTTGCCATTATTTGCTGAGTACTGCCACTAGCACCATTGTAGGTAATATCTAAAGCGATCGCGATACTGGCAGGTGAAATAAACACATTTTTATTATTCTCTTGTTCGAGAACTTCTTCAAAAAGTTTGAAGCCAAATTTCGTATTGGCATTAATGAATTTAGTATCAGGCAAGACAGACTTTTGAGGAAGAGGAGATTCTGAGCGAGGTACACCAGATTGTGCAAAAACTTTTGTATTACTATTAACTTGAGTACATCCAATCACACCCATCAAAACTACACTAGCTGCTGCCAAAGCGTAGCGTCTTCCCAAACGAACAGCGTAACGTCTTTGTAGAAAACTTTCCCAAGCATTACCAAATTTCTGCTTCATTTTACCACACCAAAAGGCAGAGTCTATCTATTGACTATGACACTTCAAGGAACACAGCTATTTGGTGGTTACAGTTTTGGCAACAATTTTGTTAGGAATTGGGGATTCTCCTCTGGAGAATCCCCGATCCCTATTTTTTCGGTACAGTCCACCAAGCCAAAGCGTATGGCTGAGTGGCTTCGTTTGCTTGGTTGCGAAACTGGACGCGAATTTTATATTTATCGGTGGTGGGGACAGGACAAAAAATATGTTCTACGCTATCGACATCACTAGTAGAGGCGCAAACAGTCTCTGTGTCTCTATTTTGTGTCGCATCAGCTTTGACTAGATAGATATCAAGATTATTTAAACCGCGATCGCGAAAATTTTCCCCTGCATCAAATTGATTATTCTTATTTTTATCGTTCAGTTCTACTAGCCTGTCCCAAGCTAAGGTGATAGCCACAAAACTTTTCTGCTGTAACGGTCTGTCGAAAACATATTCCACTGATGAACCAGCATTGACAGTATCATAATTCCAACCAATGGCAGGTACAGATTGTGATGGTTTCCATTGACCTCCACTAAATTGCTGGTAAGCACGAAAAGCATTTAAATGACCAGCCCCCATCTGATTATTCAGAGGAACTTTGGGATTTTTATAAGCATCAGAAGTCAGCCAGTCTTGATTTTGTTTATTGATGAGTGTTCTGGTCATTCCTAGCCGCAAGCCATCGCCAGCATCTTGAATTTTGTCAGCAGAATTTAATAAAACAGCTTTCATAACTTCATTTTGGCGAGAAGCAGTACTCCAATTTGGTTGTTTTGTTCGTAATTGTTTGTCACCAAACTCTTGCAATAGAGCAACTGTAGCTGTCACATGTGGTGCTGCAAAACTTGTCCCTGTGACTTTATTAATTTTGCCATCAGGATTAAGCAAGGGAATATTACTACCAGGAGCCACTATACCAATTGTGCCACGGGAACCAAGATTAATTTCCTTGCCAGATAAACGGAGGGTCATCGCTTCAGTTGTCGCCACCAAATTGGAAACGTCTACTTTATTAAAAATTCCTCCCCGACGAGAGGAAAAAGCCACATTTACTCCATTAAAATTATCGGTAGGGATAGGAATTCCGCCTTTACCTTGGTTGCCAGCAATCACATATAAAACATTGTGAGCGCGAGTAGACCAATCAATACATTGGGTTAGTAAGGCGTTACCATCCAAAACAGCCTCCGGTCGCGGATCACGGTTTAGAGGTTCGCCAAAGCTAAAGTTGATGACACGAACGTCGCCACCATTTTGCAGTGCTACGTGCTGTGCAGATAAACATTCTTCTGGCTGTCCCATTTTTGTGGAACCTACAGCAGACGAATATAGCCGCGCCCCTGGGGCTACTCCTGGGAAGCCTTTATCTGTACTAACCATGACACCAGCAACATTGTAGGCGTGAGGGTCAACACCAGTATTTGACTTAGCGGGATTATTGCGTAAAAACACACCTGTTATATTGACAGAGCGATTTTTAGAAACTGCTTTGTCTACACCAAACTTACCAGGACGCCCAATTTCCACTTGACCAATGGCAATCTTGCGACCTGTGAGATTATACGGGGCTTTATGTAACTTCAGAACGTCAATACCGTTAGCGCTCATGGAAATTTCCAAAGCTAATACTGGCAGACTCAAACAAGAAGCACTTAATCCCCAAACGATCCAGCTAATTTTTTTTACCATAGTTATTTGTCATTTGTCATTGGTCATTGGTCATTGGTCATTGTTGTCCCCCTTGTCCCCTTCCCTTCTCCCTAAAAAAGCTCATACAAAACTTATGAGCATTTGCTCAAGTTTTGTTACAATAATTACAGAATAAGGACGCTTAAATATCCACTAGTCATGACCAAAACGCTATCTAACAAGCCGATTGTAATTGCTCCATCTATCCTATCAGCCGATTTTAGTCGTCTGGGAGAGGAAGTACGCGCCGTGGATGAGGCGGGAGCAGATTGGATTCATGTTGATGTAATGGATGGTCGCTTTGTACCTAATATTACGATAGGTCCTCTGGTAGTGGAGGCGATTCGTCCGGTTACGAAAAAACCACTGGATGTCCACTTAATGATTGTGGAACCAGAAAAATATGTTGCAGATTTTGCCAAAGCAGGTGCAGATATTATCTCTGTACATTGTGAACACAATGCATCGCCACACTTACATCGTACTTTGTGCCAAATTAAAGAATTTGGCAAGCAAGCTGGTGTTGTACTCAACCCATCTACACCTTTAGATTTGATTGAGTATGTGCTGGAAGTTTGCGATTTAGTGTTGATTATGAGTGTCAACCCTGGTTTTGGTGGTCAAAGTTTTATTCCAGGAGTTGTTCCCAAGATCCGTAAGCTGCGTCAAATGTGTGAGGAACGTGGTCTTGATCCTTGGATTGAAGTAGATGGTGGACTAAAAGCAAATAATACTTGGCAAGTTTTGGAAGCTGGAGCTAATGCAATTGTCGCTGGTTCAGCTGTGTTTAATGCTAAGGACTATGGCGAGGCGATCGCAGCTGTTCGTAATAGCAAGCGTCCCACACCAGAACTAGCACAAGTATAAGCTTAAGCTAGGCACTTATTGAAGCATCAAAGTGCTAACTATGAACTAATAAAAAAAAAGGGCGATTGAATAGCGATCGCCTTTTTTATGTATTTAAAATCTAGCCCAATCTGTTCCTTTCCACAAACTAAAGAACAGAAACGCAGAAACTAAAGCGCCAAGAATCCATTTTGTGGAAGTCTTAATTAAGTTTAGACCTCGCAAAGACTGGGTAGTTTCTGCTTGATCTTTGATTTGTGCTTTTGCTTTAGAAACTTGAGACAAAAGTTCATTCTTTACTTCTTCTGGTTTTTTCCCATATAGAGAACCACCTCGGCTTTTTAAAAGATTATCCAATTGTTCAGGAGTTGCTTCGCTGAGTTTCTGGTGTAATTGTTCAGCACGAGAAATTTGTTGTGTTGAGATATTATTGATTTGTGCGACATTTTCTTTATTCAAGCGGATGGTATTAGAAACTCCCAAAGGTATCATGAGTAAAAATAACGCTGCCAATAATAAAGTTAGCCCTGATAATAACTTTAAAATAGGAAATTCCCATCTGTTGCGCGAATGCAATTCCCCATAAAATACTAGTGCTAAACCAATTAAAGGTACAGGTACACGTTCAACTATTGCTCCTATAGTTTGGAATTCCCAAGCAGGGTTAAAAAAGTTTGATGGAACAAACATTGCTACCCAATCAAACAAAGATAATATTAACAAGCCGTAGCCAAGCGATCGCAGAATAGTGAGCGAACTTTCCTGGGTTAAGACAAACTGAGGAGAAGTAATTTTTTCAGTTTTCGATTTAGTCATAATTCCTTACAAAGTATTACAATGAAAATTGTATAAACAAAGCTTTAAGGTTTATGCAAACGAGAATGCCAATATTTGTACCAGGAAAACCACGCATTTTCTAGGACTTGATAAGCAACTTCTGGGGAAGAATTTTTTAATGGAATTGACATATGCGTCCAAAGACAGCGCTTGTCTTTTCTTAATTGTTCTCGACTTAGTAACCAGGGTAATAAACGTTGCCAAGGTTGATCTCTTCGCTGCTGATTTTGGTTAAATTGTGTATTAGTAAAAGTGCTATGACCATACATATTAATACAAGCACTGAGGTAGGCTTTTTGTTGTTCAACTCCTAAACCGTAATAACCTATATCTTCTTTTTGACGTACAACCGCAGACGCAGAAATTTTAGTATATTTTCTAATTAGTTGATTAACATCTCCTATTTTTACGTAACGCATTTCGATATATAAAGGCAATTCTTTACGTATATATTGATAATTTTTTTGGGATAACAATTCAGAATCATCTTGTAGATCATAAGTTAAACTTTTGGTAGATTTGAGTTGCCAGTGAGGTAAAGGTGGGGATTCTGAAAACACAAAAAAATTAGCAGGATTTTTAGACTGGATTGGCAGAATAAGAACTTGCCCCAATACCAACAAGACGTTGCTACAGCCTATAATTAACAATGAAATACGGATTTTTTTCCAAGTAATCATATTTTTATTATGACAACCGAGAATTTTTATTCCCAGATTCAGTTCGTCCTATTAAAAACCAACAGAATAAACCGAAAAGGAGTACAGAAATTATTGAAAATAAAAGAGAACCATTGCCACTATGCCAGTAATCAAAAGCATCCATATTATCTTTTGCTACGATGATGGCCATAAGTGCAACTCGTCCAGAATTAACAATAAATCCTACCGTAGCAGCTACAAGTGGCACGAGTATTTTCTGCTGCCAAGTTTGAGGAAACATTAACATAAAAAGTATTGCTAAACCGAGCATTTGAGAAATTAATTCTATACCAGAGCATCCACTAAGCACTTCTATACTGCCATTTGGTAGATAAACATTCACTCCAGAAAGAATAACTTCAAAGCCTGTATACCAAAGTATAAAAGCTGATAACTTGGCAGTTAGCAGTGTAAGCTTATAGATCCCCCATTTTGGTAATAACTTAGGTACATTGATAAAAAATAATGTTATTAACTCACCCGTATATTGCTTTAGTCCTTGAAAGCCAGAAGCTATTAAACCAAGTCCTAAGCCAAAAATAAAGGGTAAGGCATACAAAAAACCTCCTAAGCTAGTCATAGATGCACTCTTGAACAGTGCTATCCAGATGAGTGAGAAACCCAAAAAACTGGGTAAAATTCCACTTTCTAAACTTAAATTATCTCGTTTTTCCCAGATAAAAAAAGATACAGCTGCCCAAAACAAAAAACTAGTACTGCAAAGGTTGGGATTTTCTGCTCTCCAACTTAGCGTTAGGTGAATCACTATTAAGCCTGAACCTATGATTAAGAGCCAGAACTGAGGATGATCAAGTCGTATGACTTTAGCCAGTTTACTAGTTTTCATTGTCTAATTTAGTGGCAGCTTTTCTATGAATTTTTCAGGGAACATCCCAATTTTTGAAAAAGACTTGGCGAATATAATTCGCGGCTACACAAAACTTGCACCTGCTTACGTAGGTTACAATAAGTTCGCAAAAGCGGACTTGGTTTGTGAGCCAGTAACTTGAATTTTGTTCAAAAGTCAAATATCAGTATTAGAGGTTGTTTGAAAAGTGATTGGCTGTGACTTTAGGCACTTATTTATCCCCCCTAACCTCCCTTAAAAAGCAGGAAATAGAATCCAAGTCTCCCTTAAAAAGGGGGATTTAGGGGGAACACAAACGTTTTACTACCGACAAAAGGACTTTTAAAACATCCTCTTACAAGTTTGAAAATTTCCTTATTTATTTACATCTTTTTGTTGTTGCTTCTGCTTTCGATATAAAGCCAAGCCAATACTACTTGCTGTTACTGAACCAAAAATAGTTAGAGGTTCGGGAACAGCTTTAGTTTTTTTGTTGAAAGTAAAGTTATCTATCGCAAAATGCGTGCCACTTCCGTTATAGCCAGCGTTATTACCTCCAGAAGATGTAAACTTTAAAGAATCAATTCCCAAGAAATCAAATGTAAATAGTGTAGGAGTTTTTGTATTCACAACTACTGTCTGTGAATATTTCTTATCCCCGGATATTCCTCCCGTGTAACCTTCTACTAGCACAGTTAAATCATCATTCCAAGCTGATGTTAAATATGTACTATTAAAATCGAAAATATTATCAACCGTACTGATTACAGCAGGTTCACCAAAGCCATTGTAGGCTACGTTTTTTGGTGATACCGTTCCATTTACATAACCTGAAGGAACAAAAGAAGTTGTATCAAGATGATAAAAGTTTTCCCAATTCAATCCTGCATAGCCATTATCAATTGTGTTTTGAGATCCAGATAGATCGTCAAAGGTAACAGTGACAGCCTGAACCTGTTTTGTCTGAATTACCCCGACCACAATAGCAACAAATGTAGCTATGGTTGCAGTTTTCCGCAACTTCTTTCTTACCTGAGATTTGCTTGATATTGTGGCATAATCAAGCTTACCTCGGCTTTTTGCGAATTGAAACCCTGTCATTCAACTCACTCCTACAACATGATCAAAATCGATGGTAGATTTCCCTGGAGTGAGATTGTTTGCTTTCCGACTGTCGCAATTTAAAAATTACAGCGACAGAGGTTTGTTACCCTGTCGCGACGTAGACAGAAGGATTAAATCGTAATTTAGATTTACTAGGTCTTAGTAATAAGCGATACTAATTCTATAGTATAAATAAAGGCTCCTTATTTAATTTCATGAAAAGTTTATACTTACAAAAAAGAGGTTTTTTGATTGGAAGCACCCTCTGATAGGGCTTGTGAGAAATAACCTAGTTAGATGGCTAGATAAAATTTTCATAAAGTTACAGATGAAAATGTTGATAGACTTCACTTGCAGCGCGATGCACAAGGGAATGACGATAGACGAGAGATTTGAGATCATCGGCGTAACCACCGCCAATGACGCAAGCGACAGGATACCCAGCAGCAATACAAGTACTTAAAACTTGCATTTCCCGACGATAAATACCAGTGTCAGTCAGAGCTAATTTTCCCAAGCGATCGCCCACATGAGGATCTACACCTGCATCATAGAAAACCAAATCTGGCTTGACTTGAGACAACAAATCTGGTAAAAATGCTGCTAAAGTTTGTAGATATTCATCATCTTCCATTCCAATAGAAAGCGGAACATCCAAATCACTTTTTTGTTTAGTACCAGGAAAATTGACTTCGCAATGCATGGAAAAGGTAAAAACACTGTCATCATTTTGGAAAACAAATGCTGTTCCATCTCCTTGATGCACATCCAAATCTACAATTAGAATTTTTTGGACTAGTCCTAGTTTTTGCAAGACACGAGGGGCGATCGCTAAATCATTGAAAATGCAAAAACCAGAACCATAATTAGGAAAAGCATGATGAGTACCGCCAGCAGTATTGCAAGCTAAACCGTGATTCAGTGCTAACTTGGCAGTCATGATCGTACCACCTACCGCCACACAGGTACGATTGACTAAAGCCGAACTCCAAGGTAATCCAATCCGCCGTTGGGCTTTTGAGTCGAGGGTTCCTTCACAATAAGCTTGAACGTATTCTGGCGTGTGGACTAATTCTATTAATTCCTGTTGAGAACGTTCGGGGATATAAAATTGGGAAGGATACGCCACACCATCAGCCAGCAACAGTTCATAGAGTTGCTGAAATTTAGGCATAGGAAAACGATGTCCTTCAGGTAATGGCGCAACGTAATCTGAGTGATAAACCAACGGTAAGTCCATTTTTAGCTATTAGCTATTTCTATAGTTCAGTATGTATTAAAGTGTTTATTAATTACTATAAATTCAAATCAATCAGGAGTTTTGATGAGTAATTTATATGATGTGTTTGTCAGTCATGCAAGTGAAGATAAAGATATTTTTGTTAGAGAACTTGCTAGTAGGTTAAGACAAAAAGACTATCGTGTTTGGTATGATGAGTTGACTTTAAAGCTGGGAGACAGTTTACGTCGTTCAATAGATCAAGGTCTTTCACAATCAAAGTATGGAATTGTTGTATTAAGTCCTAATTTCTTCAGAAAAAAATGGACACAGCGAGAATTAGATGGGCTTGCTGCCAGAGAATATTAAAAATTAAACTCTTTAACATGAAGTTTAGGAGTAAACCATGAGTCCAAAAGATAGAAAAACCAAATCTGGATTTACAAGGGGGGAAAAATGTTAAATCAAGAAGTGAATGTATTAAGAAATACTGTCCTCCTCTATTGATCGCGGAAATGTCATTGAAATAAATAAAAAACACTACAATACTAGAATAATCATACAAAATCATCCAAAAAAATATTTGCTAAAGGCGATCGCAACTTAGTGCTTCACCACACAAAGTATGCGGATTTTGTAGTAAGCGCCTTCAATCCTCAAACTAGAGAGGAAAGAGAACTAAAGTCCTGACTACGAACTTTGCATCAGCCTAAATACTCAGAACAAATTATGATATAAAGAAAAGCTTTACTCATCTTAATAATGACTGTAAATACCCAGCAGCTACCGATAACGGCCATCTTTGAAAAACACTTTTGGACTTGGCAAGACTACAAAATTCAATACACCGTCGTGGGAACGGGTAAACCATTGGTTTTGGTTCACGGTTTTGGTGCTTGTATTGGACATTGGCGAAAAAATATCCCCGCTTTAGCCGATGCTGGCTATCAAGTATTTGCTCTTGATTTATTGGGATTTGGTGGTTCTGATAAAGCAGCCATTGATTATACAGTAGAAGTTTGGGTGGAACTACTTAAAGATTTTTGGAAAACCCATATTAACGAACCAGCCGTATTTATTGGTAACTCTATCGGCGCACTTTTAAGCTTGATGGTATTAGCCGAACATCCAGAAATTGTTGCGGGTGGTGTGTTGATTAACTCTGCGGGGGGTTTGAGTCATCGTCCCCACGAATTGAACCCACCATTACGAGTTGTGATGTCTGCTTTTAATAAACTAGTTGGTCATCCGATTACAGGGACATTCGTATTTAACCGCATTCGGCAAAAACATCAAATTCGCCGTACTCTCTACCAAGTTTATCGCGATCGCCAAGCTGTCACGGATGAATTGGTAGATATGCTTTATACACCATCTTGTGATCCAGGAGCGCAAAAAGTTTTTGCATCTATTCTTACCGCGCCTCCCGGTCCCAGAACTGAAGAACTATTACCGAAAGTCCAACATCCTCTGCTGGTAATTTGGGGTGCTGACGATCCTTGGACACCGATCACTGGTGCTAAAATTTATGATCAAGCGCGGGAGAATGGTAAAAATATCAAAATCGTCCCCATTCCTGGTGCTGGACATTGTCCCCATGATGAAGTACCGGATGTGGTGAATTCACAGATTGTCGAGTGGTTAAACTGCGCCATCAAATAAATTTGAGGCTAATAGCAAAAACCCACTTGAAGTGGGTTGAAATTATATCTTACACCTAGCCCTAAATTAAAATGTTGGTGGACTTCCTTATCAGGAAGCCGCTACACGTCGCGCTTGTGTAGTAGCGAATTATATTCGCCCAATACTTTTCAAACATGCTCTAAGAAGTTGTTTGAAAAGTGATTGGCTGTAATTTTAATTACATTATTACTCCCCTTATAAAGGAGAGAAATCCAGTTCCCTCCCCTTGTAAAGGGGAGGGTTAGGGTGGGGTAAAAAATATTTGATACATCAATCATGACTTTTCAAACATGCTCTAAGGGCAAGTTGAATCTGATTAATATTTCTCGAACTTCTTTGATGATAAATCAAGGAAAAAGTAAATATTTTGTATGCTTAAATATTTAAAATATTTAAGCATAATTATTGTATATACTCAGTGATTCTCTTAGATTTTAAAAGTTAGAAATTCTGCCGTAAATTCAACCTTGGCAAATTTGAAATCAACTTTAAAATCTTCAAAATCTAATTTAGTAGCACCACCACATACTTTCTCTATCTCTCCATCTGTTAAGTCTTCAAAAAGTTTCGATTCATGGGTAAAATCTTGTGTGGGTTGAAGATGTTTTTTTGGTTTTGTTTCTCGCATAGCTTATTTCTCCAAATAAAATAAAATCCTCATCTAATCATTATATAAAGTCAGATTTTTTAAAATTGATATACCACTTTCATGCAATCATAAACTATTAAAATTTTAAGATAATAACGATAATATAAAGTAATGGAAAAATATAATACTAATAGCAAATGCAAGTGCAATACTGCTACTGCATTTGGGGTTGTACCAGACGCGATATATCGCGTCTCTGGTGGGTTTAAATGTCAATCGATTTGTCTTATCCGAGCAGTATTGGATTTGCTTGTATATGTTCGCATCTGTTTGTAATATTGTTGACTAACTATCTGTACGTATTGTGTCATGATCTATAAATCAGTAGCTAACCTGGCTTTTCTCAGCACAAATTGCAGCGCTGTCTCTTCTCTAGAAATAATGTCAGCTTTTACCTGCATTCCTGATTGGATATGACACTGGCGCTCACCATTTCTAAATGTTAGACTTTGAGGTCGAATAGTCGCTGCAAAGTAGTTAAGAACAGAAGTTGTAGATCCTGATTTTGCTGCATCTATATTGTTGCTTGTGGATGTAATTGTGTCTGGAGAAACAACTTCAACAACCCCTTTGAGAGTTCCATAATCAGGATAAGGACAAGCATCAATTCGCAATTGTACTTTTTGACCAACTGCAACATTTTTGATCTCCTGAGTGGGAATTATTGCTTTAATGACAATAGGAGTATGATTAGGAGCAATTTCAGCGATTACCTCGCTCACTCGTAGCACTTGATCAGGGTTTCGCAAATTCAATTTGAGGATGATACCATTACTAGTTGCTCGCACAATAGTATCTTGCAGCTGATTTGCTACTTGCTGGAGTTCTTTTTGAGATTGTCCGAGTTGGTTTTGTATTTCAACTCGACGCTGAATCAAAGCTTGTTTTTCTTTTTTTAAAGAAGCGATAGTTGCTTTTCCTCTTGCAGTTTCTTGGGTAATGCGCTCTTGAGCGATCGCCACTGTGGCAGTGGTAGGATTAATAGCAGCTTTAGCTGATTCCACTTGAGCTTTGGCGATATCAACAGCTTTTTCTTCAGCTTCAAGTATGGCTTGAGTTTGTTTAACAACTAGCTTTTTCTGCTCAAAATCCCGATTCGCAATGGCACCAATTTGTGATAAATGTTGATAGCGATCGCGATCCATCTCTGCAAAGCTTAAATCAGCTTGAGCTTTTTGCAAGTTTGCTTGAGCTTTTTGCAAATTTGCTTGAGCTACAAGTAATTCGCTACTGGTGGTAATTTGTCGCTGTTGATATTCCCGTTGATTTCGTTCCAAATCTATTTTGGCAGAAGCTACTGTCCCGTCTGCTACTATTGCTTCAGCAAGAATTTGGGAATCTAAAGCTTTAATCTGAGCATTAATTTGGATTATTTGTAATTTATTCTGTTGGATATTACCTTGCAGTTGGTTATTTTTAATTTGTAATTGTTTATCTTCAAGATAAGCGATTACCTCTCCCTGTTTAACTAATTGATTTTCTTTAACCAAAATACTTTTAACAGTCCCTTCAATTTTCGATTGCACGAGGCGAATTTCTCCTGTAGGACGCACAACAGCACTAGCTTTTACCGTCACATTGTATTTAATCCATGAACACAGACTAATGCTAGCGACAATACTCCCGACAAGAAAAAATCCTGCTAAGGATGTCCAACGACTAACAGGGGGAAGAAACTCTTCATTTGAAGTTGATGGTAGAAGTTTTTGATTCTGAGTGTAGAGCATAATTACACGAATAAGTGTGAATAATTAAGGATTTAAAAATTTCACATGTTCTCCAGATTGACAGCGTAATTGCGCTAAAGAACCTTGAGTATTTAACTTCCCTTGATCTAGGACTATAATCCAGTCCGCACGATTAATTACCTGGGGACGGTGGGTAATCAAAATCGTGGTTTTACCGTAACGATGCTTCAGTAACTGATCTAGAACTTGCGCTTCACTGATTGGATCGAGTCCGCTAGTAGATTCATCCAAAATCAACACTGGTGGGTCTGTAACAATGGCTCTTGCTATTGCTAGACGTTGGCGTTGTCCACCAGAAATATTTGCCCCAAACTCACCCAAAACTGTTTGATATTTATTAGGAAGTTTACTAATAAAATCATCTGCTTCCGTAATTTGACAAGCTCTCACAATCTGCTCAAATGTAAGTTCAGGCGCTCCTAAACGAAAGTTTTCAATAATAGAGCGACTCCAAAAGTGAGCATCTTGGGGAACTAAAACTAATTGTTGACGTAGACAATCTAAACAGATATCTTCTAGATTATAAATTCCAATGCGGATATTTCCAGAATTAAGTGGATATAGACCCGCCATTATTTTAGCTAAAGTACTTTTACCACAACCAGATTTACCAATAATGGCGGTCACTTTACCAGCAGGAATTGTTAAATTAAAGTCGTTTAGTAGTTCAACTTGACCAGGGTAATAAAAGCTAACATTACTAAAGATAAGGTCAGCATCTTCAGAAATTGTAACAAACTGCTTTTTCCCATCATCTTGATTTTCTGGAGTGGTATCTATAACTTCTGCAAGGCGTTGTGTGGCAGTTTTTACTTTAGTAAATTCATCTATGAAAGTAATGACAGTAGCAATTAAGCTGACAAAATTACCATTCATGGAGTTAAATGCAAGTAGTTGCCCAATACTGAGATTTTC
Source organism: Pelatocladus sp. (assembly GCF_059505505.1). Classification (NCBI taxonomy): domain Bacteria; kingdom Bacillati; phylum Cyanobacteriota; class Cyanophyceae; order Nostocales; family Hapalosiphonaceae; genus Pelatocladus; species Pelatocladus sp. The sequence goes on from NZ_JCACKS010000225.1 coordinate 28,094, forward strand.
ATCTGGATTAATTACTAAATTCCCACCAAACCAAAGCAAAGCAACACTACCAATTCCAGAAACTAAGGTAGAGAATATATTATTATTAATACTAATTTGCATCGTGCCTAGTGTCAGGATAGAAATTCGCCCAAATCGACTTTGTAATTCTTCCCAAAATTGTGGTGATGCTGTAGTAGTTTTGAGAATAAGCGCACTTTTAAAAGTTTCTACTAAAACACCTTGTGCTTCAGCTTCTGTAACTAAAAGATCACGAGTTTTTTGCTGTAGAGTGGGCTGAAAGATAATTGTAGATATCGCCATTAATATAGAAATGAAAAGAGCTATTATCGTCAATTTCCAAGTATAATAAGTCATTATTGCTAAAGAAATTATGGCAATAAAAAATTTACTAGGTAGACTAACAATAATTTGAGAAACTAGTTGATTAATCTGGTTAATATCTTGTAGCCGACTGACAATTTCTCCACTCCGACGAACTTCATAGTACAAGAGTGGTAATTGTAGAATTTGATGTCCAAATTCCAGAACTAGCCCCAATTGCAGACGTTGAGCAAAGTGAGCAATTAAGTTAGACTGTATCCAACATAAACTGCTAGAAATAACATTCATTACAACTACAGCGATCGCCATCGTAGTGAGAAGTTTTGTATCACCTCGAACTAGCACATCATCAGTGAGAATTTGTAATAGAAAAGGAGAAGCTAAAGATAGCAATCCCAAAATTAGATTCAGGGGTAAAGCTTGAGCTAAAATTGCCCGAAAATTCCAGATGCGCTTGAAGAAACGCCAAAAACCACCGATGCGATCGCTCTGTTGAGCATAAAATCTGATTGGATCTGGCTGTAATAAAAGCATCAACCAATCTGTCCAACCCTCTGCTAAATCTTGTGGAGACAGATACCGCAGTCCTACCGCAGGATCAGCAACTACATATTTCTTGCCTTTTTTACCATATAAAACTACCCAATGATGACATTTCCAATGAATAATTGCTGGTAAGGGTGCTTGATTGATTTGGTTTAAGATTTCAGGTGAAGTTTTAACAGGACGAACATTAAAACCGAGCCTTTCAGCACCTCGTTTTAGTCCCAACAAACTTGTTCCAAATTGTCCAGTACCTACGACTTCACGAATGTGGTTGAGAGTAAAATGACTTCCGTAATATTTTGTGATTGAAGCAAGACAAGCGGCGCCACAATCTTCTTTGCTATGTTGTAATACATGAGCATATTTCATAAAATTAAAATGCTTTTTAACTTTTATTTAATTAATGATTTTAATTAACAATATTTTGTTTAGTAATTTATAATATCTAAATTTTTATATAAAATAAATATAGAATTTATGCTTTTAAATTTAATTATTTAGTAAATTGCTTACATCTACAAATTATCTGGAATCTGTTATTTGTCAAGACTATATGCAACAAAGCTATTTCATTCTCATCCAGTCCGCCTCAGAATTGATTTGTGAGACTAGAACTAGAATAATCTCTAACTTTTGGCTACCCGGCTTCTCCAACCTTTGAACGGTGTTAAGCATTTTTAACTAGTGCAATTTAGTAAATGAGCATAATTGCCAAATACTAAAAAACACAGGAACAAAATATGCCAGACGAAATTTTAAGAAAAGACTTACCGGAAGTTGATCCTACTGAGGTTGAAGATTCCAGAACTGCGATCGCAGACGAACACAGATCGTTTCTGGAAAAAGTCATGGTCAGAGGTGGACTTGCTGATCCTTATGATGCTAGAGATTTGACTGAAGTTGTATTTCGCGTCATGCGTGATTTAATGACCACAAAAGCAGCAGATCAAGTCGAAGCCGAATTGCATGAACCCGCCTACACTACAGAAGAGAAAGAACTCCAGAACCTAAAAGTAGCCGAACTCTGGCGAGATACCAATCCTATCGTGGGCTTTTTGAGCCGGGTACGTCCACCTTGGCAAGGCCCTGGTATCTTCAAAATTGATAGCGATCGCTTCCTCTTCCGAGTAGCAAACGAGGGAGGATTACCACGCACAGCTGATCGTGAGCAAGTCGTAAAAGCTGTATTCTCTGCTACCAAAGAAGAACTTTCCGAAGAGCGCATTCAGGAAATTGCCAGCTGGCTTCCTGGTCACGTGCGCGAACTTTGGGAACAGGCGTAGTTGGAGATTGGGGATCGCGGACAACTAATCAGTTATCAGTTATCAGTTATCAAATTAAACTGGTAACAGTTAACTGATTCATTCCCGATTCCCGAACGCGAGTGCGTCTCCTCTGGAGAATCCCCAATTCCCAATGAATCAAACAGTACGATTGTTCTATTTGGGCAAGTCAACGCTAGTATTATTAAGGACTGTTTTGTGCTGCCCCATATTTATTAGCCTGTTGATATGTCAGAAACTCAGTTTGCTGCATCCCTAAATGGACACCTTCCCCATCCCAATCCCAACAGCTCCAATACAATTAGGATTCGGGGTGCTAGGCAGCATAACCTAAAAAATATTGATTTAGAATTACCACGCGATCGCCTGATTGTTTTTACGGGTGTGTCTGGTTCTGGTAAGTCTTCTTTAGCATTTGATACAATTTTTGCTGAAGGACAGCGCCGTTATGTGGAATCTCTGAGTGCTTACGCTCGGCAATTTTTAGGTCAGATGGATAAGCCGGATGTGGAGTCAATTGAAGGGTTGAGTCCAGCGATTTCCATTGATCAAAAATCAACTTCTCATAATCCCCGTTCGACAGTGGGAACGGTGACGGAGATTTACGACTATCTGCGGTTATTGTTTGGACGAGCGGGAGAACCCCATTGTCCGATTTGCGATCGCTGTATTGCTCCCCAAACTATCGATGAGATGGTGGATCGGATTATGGAATTGAGCGATCGCACCCGCTTTCAAATTCTCGCACCTGTGGTACGAGGGAAAAAAGGTACTCATAAAAAGCTGTTATCTAGTCTCGCTTCCCAAGGTTTTGTGCGTGTGCGTATCGATGGGGAAGTGCGGGAACTTTCAGACGCGATTGAGTTAGATAAAAATTTTACACATACGATTGAAGTTGTCATCGACCGTTTGCTGAAAAAAGACGGTATGCAAGAGCGTTTGGTCGATTCACTGTCTACGTGTTTAAAACTATCCGAAGGTATAGCAGTAATTCTTTTTACTCCAAATTCTGAGGAAACCCCCTCTGGTGAAGGCGGGGGGTCTAACAATGACGAAGAATTAGTTTTTTCCGAAAACTTTGCTTGTCCAGAACATGGTGCAGTGATGGAGGAATTATCACCGCGCTTGTTCTCGTTTAACTCGCCCTACGGTGCTTGTCCCAATTGTCATGGACTTGGCACTTTAAAAACATTTTCGCCGGAGTTGGTAGTACCTGACCCGGAAGCACCTTTATATGCTGCGATCGCGCCTTGGTCGGAAAAGGATAATTCTTATTATTTAGAGTTGCTGTATGATTTGAGTCAAGCTTACGGATTCGAGTTGCAGACACAATGGCAAAAGTTGACTGAAGAACAGCAGCAGATAATTTTATATGGAGAAGAAACCGCACAAGCTCAGAAAAAACAAATTTTTAGAGGGGTAATTCCCATATTGCAGCGTCAATATGAGGCAGGTACGGAGTTAGTTAAGCAAAAATTGGAACAATATTTAATTGATCAACCCTGTCCAGTGTGTGGCGGAAAGCGTTTGAAGCCCGAAGCTTTGGCGGTGCAATTGGGACAGTACCGAGTTCTAGATTTGACGGGGGTGTCAATTCGTGAGTGTCGCCAGAGAGTAGATCAATTAAAGTTGAGCGATCGCCAAATGCAGATTGCAGATTTGGTGTTGCGAGAAATTCGGGCGAGATTGCAGTTTTTGTTGGATGTGGGGTTGGATTATTTAACTTTAGATCGTCCGGCGATGACGCTTTCGGGTGGAGAAGCGCAACGCATTCGTTTGGCAACACAAATCGGCTCTGGGTTGACTGGTGTATTATACGTTTTAGATGAACCAAGTATTGGTTTGCATCAACGCGATAATGGTAGGTTACTGCAAACTTTAACGAAGTTGCGGGATTTGGGGAATACGTTAATTGTCGTTGAGCATGACGAAGAAACGATTCGGGCTGCTGATCATATAGTTGATATTGGGCCGGGTGCAGGTATTCACGGCGGTAATATAATTGCTGAGGGTGATTTACAAGCTTTATTAAAAGCAGAAAATTCTTTGACGGGTGCGTATTTATCGGGAAGGCGAGTGATTCAAACTCCTGCAAATAGGAGAGAAGGAAATGGGATAAGTTTAGTTATTAAAAATGCTTGTCGCAACAACCTGAGAAATATAGATGTGGAGATTCCCCTCGGTAAACTCGTCGCTGTCACAGGTGTTTCTGGTTCTGGGAAGTCAACTTTAATTAATGAATTACTTTACCCAGCATTGCAACATCACCTTTTTCGTAAGGTTCCTTTACCAAAAGAAATTGATGGAATTAAGGGATTGAGTGCAGTTGATAAAGCGATCGTTATTGATCAATCACCTATCGGTAGGACACCTCGTTCTAACCCAGCGACTTACACAGGTATTTTTGATGTGATTCGTGATACCTTTTCAGCTACCATTGAAGCGAAAGCGAGGGGTTATAAACCAGGACAATTTTCTTTTAATGTCAAAGGTGGACGTTGTGAAGCTTGTAGCGGACAAGGTGTGAATGTCATTGAAATGAATTTTCTCCCGGATGTGTATGTGCAGTGTGAAGTCTGCAAAGGTGCAAGATACAACCGCGAAACATTGCAAGTAAAATACAAAGACAAATCTATTGCTGATGTTTTGAATATGACGGTTGAAGAAGCTTTGGAGTTTTTCCAGAATATTCCCAAAGCTGTTAACCGCTTGCAAACTTTAGTAGATGTTGGCTTGGGTTACATTCATTTAGGACAACCCGCAACAACTTTGTCTGGTGGGGAAGCACAGCGAGTCAAGTTAGCAACAGAATTATCACGTCGCGCAACAGGAAAAACTCTTTATTTAATTGATGAACCAACCACAGGTTTATCTTTTTATGATGTCCACAAATTATTAGATGTGTTGCAAAGATTAGTAGACAAAGGTAATTCGATTTTGGTGATTGAACACAACTTAGATGTGATTCGTTGTGCCGATTGGGTGATAGATTTGGGACCAGAAGGTGGCGATAAAGGCGGAGAAATTATTGCCAAAGGTACGCCAGAAGAAGTTGCAGAGAATCCTAAGTCGTATACTGGACAGTATTTGAAGCATGTGTTGCAGCAGTATCCGCCAGTAGCTTTGGCGAATTGAATAAGTAGGTAGGGTGGGGAGAGCGATCGGGTTTAATATCAAGTTCGGATGATTAGTTATATTTCCCACAGTCATTGCACCCCACCCCCAACCCCTCCCCGCGTGCGGGGAGGGGCGGTTTTGGCGTTAGACAAAACCGGGGTGGGGTTCAAAGGGAATTATAAGTAATCAAGCGAACCTGATATGAAACCAGAAATTCCAGGTTTGAAACAACAAACTTCTAGGTTGAAACGAGAAACTTCCAGCTTGAAACAACAAACTTCTAGGTTGAAACGAGAAACTTCCAGCTTGAAACAACAAACTTCTAGCTTGAAACAAGAAATTCCAGGTTTGAAACAACAAACTTCTAGCTTGAAACAAGAAATTCCAGGTTTGAAACAACAAACTTCTAGCTTGAAACGAGAAACTTCGAGTTCAGAACTTGATAACTGTTATACCATTTCACGTTAATCACGATCCATATAAATTTGTAGAGACGCGAAATTTCGCGTCTCTACACCGCCTGTATTTGTACCAAGGTTTTAGTGAAATGGTATTAACTGTTCACTGATATCTTGCACCAACCCCATATCCCGCCTCAGAATTAAGGAATGAGGCTAATAGCATAAGTCCATTAAAACGGGCTCAAACACCGTCCTAGTCAGATTTATCTGACTTTAGCTATTAGCCAATAAATTTATTTATTGGCGGGATGAAAAGCTGATGCAAGATATGATTTTACTCAAAAATTATATTTTTCTTGATATATCTCAGTATAATTGCGAAAAGCTGCAAGTTTGATTTGTAGCTTTTTTTATTGCCATATATTTTCACAATTTTCAGCAACACACTCTTTTATATAAAATGAAGTACTTGTATACACTGCCACCTGTATTCATCGGCGTATCGATGGTTTTGGTGCAATCACAAGTTGCAGTCGCTTTATCTCAGCAACAGGTGGAAAGCATTGGTAAAGAAATTACTGTGCGAATTGTCGATACTCAAGATCCAACTGTTTCTGGTTCGGGTGTTTTGATTAAACATTCTGGCAACACTTACACAGTTTTGACTGCTTATCATGTGATGAAAGATGGTGGTAAGTACGAAATTATGACGCCAGATACACAAACCAATCAGGTTAAATCTGTCAAACGCTTACCAGATGTTGATTTGGCTGTGGTTGAGTTTAGTAGTAGCAAGGATTATAAACTTGCCAAGATTGGGAATTCTGACAAGGCTACATCTAGTACGAGTGTATATGTAGCAGGGTTTCCGGGCAGAACAGCAGCAATTTCTAATCCGCAGTTATTTTTCAACAAAGGACAAGTTCAAGCTAACGGTGCGGCGCAGCGTGATGGTTACAACATTCTCTACGATAACGATACTTTGAGTGGTATGAGTGGTGGGGCTGTGCTAAATGAACAGGGGGAAGTGGTAGCAATTCACGGCAGAGTTGATGAACAAGAAATTGGTGAGAAAAGTCAGAGTAAGATTATTACGGGTTTAGGGACTACTATTTATTCAGCGTTGCGGCAAATGTTAGCTGTGGGTGTAGATGTGGGAGTGCGCCCACCGGATGTTGTGGCGACTGGGCTGAAAGCAGATGACTTCTTTATCAAAGCTAACGATAAGTATGATCAAAAAGATTACAAGGGGGCAATAGCTGATTTAACAGAAGCGATTCGTCTCAATCCCAACTATGCCGATGCCTACTACAACCGGGGTGTAGTCCGCTCGGATTTGGGAGACCATAAAGGGGCTATAGCTGATTACAATCAAGCTCTCAAAATTAATCCCAACTTAGCCCAAGCCTACTACAACAGGGGTGTAGCCCGCTATGAATTGGGAGACCATAAAGGGGCTATAGCTGATTACAACCAAGCTCTCAAAATTAATCCCAACTTAGCCCAAGCCTACTACAACAGGGGTGTAGCCCGCTATGAATTGGGAGACCATAAAGGGGCTATAGCTGATTACAACCAAGCTCTCAAAATTAATCCC
>NZ_JCACKS010000225.1:35461-43137 GCF_059505505.1 Pelatocladus sp.
GGGAGACCATAAAGGGGCTATAGCTGATTACAACCAAGCTCTCAAAATTAATCCCTACTATGCCAAAGCCTACTACAATCGGGGTGTAGCCCGCAGTGAATTGGGAGACCATAAAGGTGCAATCACTGATTACAACTTAGCCCTCAAAATTGATCCCAACTATGCCCAAGCCTACGGACGACGCGGTATAGTCCGTGTTGAGACAGGAGATAAGCAAGGTGGAATTGCGGATTTGCAGAAAGCTGCTGAACTGTTTAAACAACAAGGAAATACAGAGTTATATCAAACAATTTTGGAGTTGATTAAAAAGCTTCAACAGTGAGCATTTGAAACGCCTGCGATTGAAATCGCAGTCTCATAGCTAAACTCTGCTAAAGCAGACTGTTTGATTTTATGAAGTGCGTAGACACGCAGTGGCTTGTCGTCAGACATCGCGCTTTTTGATTCTCTAGGATTGTGCGATGTCTGGTGACAAGCCGCTTTGCGTCTACGCACCCCCATTAAGTAAAGCAGTAAGCTAGATTTAGCGGTTAGTAAATTAAAGTTATCAGTTGCTTGACTGTGGTAAAACTAATGACGTCTTTTCCTGTGAATTTACCAACTCAATTACAACAAGAAGCACAGAGATGGGCTACAAATCAAGGCATATCTCTTGAGCAGTTTATCATTTGGGCGATCGCAGAAAAAGTAGGAACTCTGAGTCAGCCTGTTGACGATCCTCGGTTTCCTGGTATTACATATCGTTGTGGTGCTAGCGGTACGCGAGTACCTATACTGTTGGGAACTGGCTTACGAGTCCAGTCTGTTGCGATCGCTAGTCAGCAATGGGGTTTATCTGTTTCACAAATTGCAGCTGAATATAATTTAAGTGAAGCACAAGTCAACGAAGCACTAGCTTTTTATACTGCACATAGACAAGAGATTGACCAAGCCATAGCAGCAGAACAAGCTTTCGAGTCTTATAATGTCTAAGATTCTTTTACTTTGGATTGTATGTTAACGGAAACACAAGCAGTTGATTTAATCGGGCAAGTACGCTGGTTAAATCAATGGAAAAAATGAGGACACTGATACACTAGATAAAAGGCGATCGCACTCTCATCGAATCAACAAGCGATCGCATTTGAAACGCCTGCGATTGAAATCGCAGTCTCATAGCTAAACTCTGCTGAAGCAGACTGTTTGATTTTCATGAAGTCGTCTTCAGACGACTTGCGCTATTAGCAAAGGATTTAAACCCTTTGCTTTGCTTTTATTTCATTTTTTCTAATGTTTGGACTATAACTTTAGCGTCTTTGCCAAAAAAACTTTCCTTTTCACCATTACTCCAAATGATGACGCAGGCAAATTGCCAAGCCATGTTATAGTTTATCTTCCGAAAACAAACTTTGCGAGCGTAAGCTAAATTTACAAAACCTCTAGTAGGTGTTTGGCAAAAAATTGGTTGTGTCATTGCTACAATTTTAAATAATCAAAATGATGAACAGTTGTTTTGAGATAGAGAGGCGCTTGAGGTTGTTAGTCTGGAGCGCCTTCTCTATATATTTCATACTACACTAAAAATTTTTAGTGCGCAAGCTAAAAATTCATAGTTTAGCATAAAAATTATCTGTATTGAGTGCGATCGCTTGTTGGTGATTATCTATGGTTGTGCAGATACTTTGAAACGTCAGAGATCAAAATCAGACAATTCACGTTTGAAACAAGAAACTTCGGGGTTGAAACATGAAACTTCGGGGTTGAAACATGAAACTTCGGGGTTGAAACGAGAAACTTCGGGGTTGAAACGAGAAACTCCGGGGTTGAAACATGAAACTTCTCGTTTGAAACGAGAAACTCCAAGGTTGAAACAAGAAACTTCTCGTTTGAAACAAGAAACTCCAAGGTTGAAACGAGAAACTTCGAGTTCAGAACAAAAAGCTCCAGGGTTGAAACAAGAAAGGGAGCATCGCAAATGTTCAAAAAAACGCCTGCGATTGAAATTGCGGTCTCATAGTGAAAGTCTGCTTAAGCAGACTGTTTAATTTTATGAAGTCGTCTGAAGATGACTTGCGCTATTAGCAAAAAGTTTAAACCCTTTGCAAAGAGCTAGAATGAAATTGTTAGTGGCTGTAGCAACTTAGTGACCAAAAAGACATAGACAAGTGATGTGATTAGTGTAGGGATGAGTTTAGCTGACAAGCTTGTTATATGAATATTTGATACTATTCAAACCTCTCTTCACTCAAGAAAGTTCATTTATGTTTAGGTACTTATTACATAGCTGCAAAACAGAGAAGCTTTGCAACAACCTAGACAGAAGATAACTGACAAATTCATTGTCATTCACATTTTTATCTTAAAAATCATGTGATTAAGGCGAAAAAAAGCACGCATAAAAAGATCGTGTAGTAAGTGTTTCAGCCTCAATCCTGCTTTTTCGTTTTTCGGTTCTCTGCTATCCATTCATGAATTCATAACAGAGAAAGCATAAGAAAATTAGCAATATTAAGTAGAAAATTAAACATATGTTTCCCCAATTAGTTGATAAAAATACTTCAGTAAGTTTAAAAAGATTACAGCAGCATCTAGCTAAATGCACAAAGCTTTCTATCGGCTATCCTGCTAATCTCGACTTTGATTACACTTTATTGCTGCCCTTCTTTCAATATTATCTTAATAATGTCGGTGATCCATTTGTCGAAGGTAACTTCGCTCTTCATTCTAAAGAATTTGAACGACAATGTATTAACTGGTTTGCTCAACTTTATGAGTTAGAAGAATACTGGGGATATCTCACCAGTGGTGGTACGGAAGGAAATCTCTACGGTATATTCTTGGGTAGAGAACTTAACCCTGATGCGATTCTTTATTCTTCTAGCGATACTCACTATTCAGTTGCCAAAGCAGCACGTTTATTGAAAATACCTCATATTGTGATTAGTTCACAATTTAACGGGGAAATTAACTATGAACATCTAGAGTATGAGCTATCACAACGAAAACATAAAAGTGCCATCATCAATATAAATTTAGGCACTACTATGAAAGGAGCAGTTGATAATATAGAGCGAATTATTGAGATCACACAAAGGGTAGGAGTTCGCTTTTATATCCATTGTGATGGCGCACTGGGAGGAATGTTACTTCCTTTTATAAAAGAAGCACCAAAAATTAGTTTTCGGGACTATCCCATTGGAAGTATTTCTGTCAGTGGTCACAAGTTTATTGGTTCTCCTATCGCTTATGGAATTGTTCTCACTCGTCAACCTTATGTCAACAAAATTGAGACAAGTGTTGAATATATTGGCAGTCAAGATACAACTATTTTGGGTTCACGTAGCGGAATCGCTGCTTTACTTTTGTGGTATGCGATCCAAACGAGAAGTCAGCACTTTCAGAAGGAAGTCGCTAGCTGCTTGCAAAATGCGCGGTATCTGCGCGATCGCCTACAAGAAAGAAATTACCATCCTTTACTTAATGATTTTTCAATCACAGTAGTTTTTGACAAGCCTGAAATCGAGCTATGTCGCAAGTGGCAATTAGCCACAGAGGAAAATCTTGCTCACATCGTCGTCATGCAGCACATTTCTACCCAAAAAATTGACCTATTTATACAAAATTTATTAGTTAACAAACAGATAAAAGAGATCGCAGACGAAAAGCTCTTAACAGGGAACAGGAAAACAATGTGTGTCACGATCCTGTCTAGTACCAGTTCTCTATGAAGCTGCATAGATTATTCTTTGGATTTAGTACCACTCAGATCTGGTTCTATGTTGAGCAAAATCTTTACAAAAGTTCACAAAAATAGAGGCGATTTACGAACACAGTATAAAAAATTGGCAACATTAGGAAAATAAAGACAACAATAACGATAGCTAGACCTGGAGTTCTGCTAAACCTATGCAGCCAATTCGTACATTCAACGTCTCACCTTCTTTGCCTGCGCGACTCGAACCATTACGCAAGCTGGCTTACAACTTGCTTTGGGATTGGAACGTAGAAACTAAAGATGTATTTCGCCGTTTAGATCCTGATTTATGGGAATCTAGCCATCATAACCCTGTTTTGATGCTAGGAACCATAAGCCAAGCGCGGTTGCTCGAAGTAGTGGAAGATGAAGGCTTTTTGGCACAAATGGATCGTGCCGCTTTGCAGATAGAAGATTATCTCAAAGAACGCACTTGGTATGAGAAAACAAGGGACAGGGGATTGGGGACAAGGGACTGGAGACAAGAAAGTAATTCTTCTGGCTTATCTTCTCCCGATTCCCAATCTGTGATCCCTAATCCCCAATCCCTAGAATGCTACGCCTATTTTTCTGCTGAGTTTGGGCTAGTGGACTGTTTGCCCATCTATTCAGGAGGCTTGGGTGTACTAGCAGGGGATCATCTAAAATCTGCCAGTGATTTAGGGCTTCCCCTCGTCGGTGTGGGTTTGTTGTACCAGCAAGGCTATTTTGCTCAGTATTTAAATGCTGATGGCTGGCAGCAAGAGCGTTATCCAATTAACGACTTTTATAACATGCCTTTGCACCTAGAACGCAATTCGGATGGTTCAGAGCTGCGAATTACAGTAGATTATCCGGGGCGTACCGTTTATGCCAGGGTTTGGCGGGTGCAAGTGGGAAGGGTGCCATTATACATGCTTGACACCAATATTGAACCCAACAATCCTTACGATCACGACATTACAGATCAACTGTATGGTGGTGATATTGATATGCGTATCCACCAAGAAATAATGTTGGGTATTGGCGGCGTGAGGATGTTGAAAGCACTGGGGTATAACGTCACTGCTTACCACATGAATGAAGGACATGCAGCATTTTCTGCCCTAGAACGTATCCGCATTTTAATTCAAGAGCAAGGGCTGAGTCACATCGAAGCTAGGCAAGTGGTAGCTTCTACAAATATATTTACCACCCATACACCAGTGCCAGCCGGAATCGACTTGTTCCCACCAGATAAAATTTTGTACTATCTGGGACACTATGCAGAAATTTTTGGTTTAGGTAAAGACCAATTTTTAGCATTGGGACGGGAGAGTACAGGTGATTTATCCTCACCTTTTAGTATGGCAGTGCTAGCGCTGAAGATGGCAACATTTTCTAACGGTGTGGCGCAGTTGCACGGTTCTGTGTCACGGCAAATGTTTAAGGGTTTGTGGACTGATGTACCAACCCAAGAAGTGCCAATTGCAGCCATTACCAACGGTGTTCATGCCCGTAGTTGTGTGGCTAAATCAACTCAGGAGTTGTACGATCGCTATTTAGGCCCCAATTGGTCATCAGCACCGGGTGAGCATCCCCTGTGGGATCGGATGAATGCGATTCCCGATGAGGAGTTGTGGCGGAACCACGAACGCTGCCGCTTAGATATGATTTTGTATGTCCGGGAGCATTTAGTCAAACATTTACGCGATCGCGGTGCATCCCCTAGCGAAATTGCCCAAGCCCAAGAAGTCCTCGATCCTCATATTTTAACGATAGGTTTTGCCCGTCGCTTTGCCACCTACAAACGTGCTACTCTCTGGATGCGTGATTTAGAGCGTGTCAAGCGGATTTTATTTGGCAATAAAGACCGCAAAGTACAATTTGTGATTGCTGGTAAAGCACACCCTAAAGATATCCCCGGTAAAGAACTCATTCGCGAAATTAATCATTTCATCCGTGAAAATAATTTGGAAAAACAGGTGGTGTTTGTTCCGAATTACGATATACATATTGCTCGGTTAATGGTGGCGGGCTGTGATGTGTGGTTAAATACACCCCGTCGTCCCCGCGAAGCCTCTGGTACTAGTGGCATGAAAGCAGCAATGAACGGATTGCCAAATTTAAGTGTACTAGATGGTTGGTGGGATGAAGCTGATTATGTCCGCACTGGTTGGGCAATTGGACATGGGGAAATTTACGACGATCCCACTTATCAGGATGAAATAGAAGTAAATGCCCTGTATGACATCTTAGAAAAAGAAGTTGTACCGTTGTTTTATAATCGCGATGCCGATAGTTTGCCTAGACACTGGGTTGCCAAAATGAAAGACGCTATCCGGTTAAACTGTCCGTTCTTTAACACCGCGCGGATGGTGAGAGAATATGCCCAAAGAGCATATTTCCCCGCAAGCGATCGCCATACTATCCTGACTAGTGATAATTATGCCCCTGCCAAAGAACTGGCAGCTTGGAAATTAAATCTCGGTGAACACTGGTACAACATCACAATTAAAGATATTGATGTTTCTGTAGGCCCTGATATTGAAGTTAACCAAACCGTTGCTGTTAAAGCCAAAATTGACTTGGCAACTCTTACAAATGATGACGTACAGATAGAACTGTATCAAGGTGCAGTAGATGCTAATGGCGAGATTGTCAATGGTGTACCACTTGTGATGGAATACCAAGGAGAAGATGCCCAAGGCTTAAGTATTTACACGGCAGATATTCTGTATACGACTTCTGGTTTACAAGGATTATCTTTGCGTGTATTACCCAAACATAAATATCTTTCTACTCCTTATGAGCCAAGGTTGATTTTGTGGGCGGAGTGAGTAATTAGGGATAAGGGATCGGGAATCGGGGATCAGGGATTGGGTATGAATCAGTTAACAATTAACAGTTTTAATTTGATAACTGATAACTGATAAGTTGTCCCCCTTCCCTTGTCCCTGTTCTCCAGGGTGGTTTCATACGAAAAAATAAAAATATGGAAGTCTGTATTTCTCGTTTTGAAGCATAGATTTTTACCCCTCTCCAAACCTCTCCCCTTATTAAGGGGAGAGGCTTTAAAAGAAGATTTTAATTTTTATCTGCTTGTATGAAACCACCCTGCTTCCCTTGTCCCTGTTCCCCGATCCCTGATCCCCTAATCCCCGATCCTTTGCGGAACGACTATGTAACCTGTGGTGCGATCGCCTAGTACGAAATTACGTTGTTCTCCCCAATACCACCAGTATGCTGCTACGTAAGCACAGATGAGGCTATCGAGTTTGTCTTCGACGGCTTTGAGTTGTGCGCCTGTGATGGGGATTTCGGGGAGAAATGAATTGAAAAGGCGCAAAGTACACAAAGAAGGTTCTAAGGTGGGTAATATTTGTGTGATGTAATTATAGAGTTTGATTAGTTCTAGGCGGCGATCGCTCAGGCGTCCTTTCTTATATTTAAGAATACGTTCTAATCTGAACAAATTGACTATGGCGGGGTGAGGAAAGACTTCGATTTGATATCTACCAGGTTTTTGGGGTTCGATGGTGGGTGCGTGGGCGAAACCACGTGATTCGAGTTCTAAACCAAAGTTAACGGTGCGTTCGGCGAAGGGAAGATTCAGATTGGCTGGGTAGCAACCAGCGTGATATTTACCAAAGTATTTATGGGTGAGTTTGTCGGGGAGACGACTACCGATGGCGTTAGGAATGAGAGTCGGCGCGTCTACACCAATTACGGCACTTTCACATGGTGGAACACAAGTATCAACCCAGTTGAGGATGTCTGCAATTGCTTCTTGGCGATCTAAGTCGAGTATTTGTAGTTGATTTTCTGCCCATTCTAAGTAGCACAGTCCGCTTGGTTGAGATTTCCAGCCTAAATCGATGCCGATAAATTTCATTTTTATCAAGTTAAATAGGGGTATGAGGAAGTGAACACTAGACATCTCCGACAACTATCAAAGCCTTTATGTGACTAGCTCTTAGGGTGC
>NZ_JCACKS010000226.1:0-41946 GCF_059505505.1 Pelatocladus sp.
TACATGATACAAAACCCTTAACTATACCATAAAATAATTTTGCAAGAGGTCTAATATCCCCAATTTTTGACAACGTGATTTTATTATTAACGCATTTGGCTAGGGAAAAAGAGGGAAGGCTTAAAGCCCCCTCATTTATTTGTGGGCCAGTCGAGATATTCAATAAAAGCCTTCCCTCTTTTTCTTTCCTTCGCCCCGTAACAAAATGATGTCTTTTAAATTGGGTATAGGTAAAAGTTTTGTATTGACCCCTTCCTTTGAATCTCGGTCTACCTGACTTTTTGCCGTTAATATCACCGTTTAACCATCTATCAAAAGCTAACTCAACTTTCTTGGGGACTTCCTGTAGTACTTGAGAATGAATCTCTTTGTACCAGGGTCTATCCACTTTAAGTTGAACCAAAGACGCTTTTTGGTTGTAGTATAATGGTTGCTCTTTTAGTTCTGGTATATGGCAAATTAACGGACACCTATCAATAGAACAACGATTCATTTCATACCAATCAAACCTTTGAGCAAGCAAATAGTTGTATTGACAACGCAACATCTCAAGTGTGTTATCAATTTTTTCTGCTTGCTCTTTAGTAGGTTTAATTTTGTACTGGTATGAAGTTTTCATTATTTTGTTTTTGCTATCGACCTATAAATAGAATAGCATAAACGTGTACCCACTGTGTAGCCAATATGAAAAACAAACAATTAAGATTGAGGATGTCTGAACGACGTTTTTATAAGCTACAATTATGTGCCGTCCAATCTGACAAAACAATGACTCAGATAATTGAAGAACTTATTGACTCGTTACCATCCCCGGAGATTGGCAATTCCTGTGAGGGTCTTCCACGTACCAAAATTGGGCAGGCTTCTGAGGAAGATAACTCATTGGGCCAATTGGATAGTAGTAATACAAGCCTGCCCAATTTTGGAGGGGACAATGCAACATCGACCAACATTGCTGATTGAACTGCGTTCAATTACGCCCGTCGGTCAATTCGTCATTGCCCAAAAATTCATCCCGACGCTCAACGAAGCGATATTAGCGGGGCTTCTTTTTGATTAAGCTAAACGCATGATCACAGACTTCATCCATTTCCAATTCAAAATTTCATGCAGCAAAGTATAAAAACAAGGAATGATAAACAGAGTTAACAATGTTGCTAAGGACAATCCTGCAAACACCACAATACCTAAAGGCTGTAAAAATTCTGAACCTTCGCCAATTCCCAATGCTAAAGGAAACATACCTAAAACTGTGGTAATTGTAGTCATTAACACTGGGCGTAGACGTTGGGGAGCAGCTTGTAAAATCGCTGTTTGACGGTTAACACCTTGCTGCTCGCGAATTTGATTGGCTAACTCCACCATGATAATGGCATTGTTAACAACAATACCCACTAACAAAACTGCACCAACAATCACTGTTGCGCCAATGGCAGTTTTGGTAATATAAAGACCGAAAATACCCCCAGCTAATGCCAATGGGATTGTAAACATAATTACCAAAGGATCGATCAGGGAATTGTATTGCACAGCCATAACTACGAAAACTAGAAAGGCGGCTAATCCTCCCAACAACCATAAAGAGTCTTGTAATTGTTGATTAGCTTCTGCTGTCGAACTAGGCAGGATACTCACACCTTGAGGTAATTTTAAGTTATTCAAGACCTCATTCACTTGTGCTTGGGCTTCACTGAGATTTGCGCCTTCGCTCAAATTACCAGCGATAATGAAAACCTGACGCTGGTTAATGCGTTGAATTTCTGAAGGGGCTTGAGCATCGACAATTTCTGCAACATCACTGAGACGGATTTGACGATTATTTTCTACAAATAAAGGTAATCTCTCTAATTGGGAAGGCGATCGCACAGATTCTTCATTTAATTGCACTCGCACATCTACAAGCCGATTACCACGTTGTAGCTGTGTTGGTACGCTACCTTCAATGGCGGTTGCAATTGTGTCACCGATCTCTCTAGCAGTTAATCCCACAGCTGCAACCCTTTCCCAATCTGGACGGATTTGCAGTTCGGGTTGACGTGCATCGCTATCAGGACGAAATCTGGCTAAGTTAACTTTTTCTTCTAGAGTTGCTAGTAATTGCTGTCCGGCTTGCTGTAAGGTGTCTGTGTCATTTCCTTGCATAACTATGTCAACCTCTGCACCCCTGACTGGAGAGTTAGTCAAAATTAAACCCCGTACTTGTCCAGGAGCAACACGCAAACGCACACCTGCTAAATTTAGTTTATTAAATTCTTGGGTAACTCGTTCCACATAAGCTTCCACATCAGAGCCAGGTTTAAGGGTTATGGTGCTAGAACTCCGTAGAGGATTTTCGCTCGTATTAGTGCCAAATAAACCACCGCCAACTGTGGAAAATACGTATTCAGTTTCCGGCTGCTTCTGGAGAATTTCATCAACCGCAGCCATAACTTTTTGGTTATTTTCTAAAGGTGTACCGGGAGGAAACTGAGCAAATAAACTTGCTTGTCCAGTGTTGATCCGGGGTAGAATTTCTTGGGGAATTTGCGGTGCTACCCAGAAACTACCACCACCTAATAAAGCGATCGCGATCGCCACTGTAATTAAGCGAAAACGCAAAACTTTACTCAAGAAAGCACCATAACTTCTGGTTGCAGCATCAAAGCGGCGATTAAACTCCCGAAGAAACCAAAAATTACTCAAACCACTGGAAATCCGCCATGATAGCATCCGAGAAGTCAACATCGGTACGACAGTGACAGCAATTAAAATAGAAGCAGCAACAGCAAAACTAATTGTCAGAATCAATTCATTGAATAGCAGCGAAATAAAACCGCCAATCAGCAAAAACGGCAAAACCGATACTAAGTTGGTGCTAGTAGAAGCTAGCAAAGCTGATTCTACTTCTTTACTACTTTGTTCTGCTTGTTGAATAAGTTGCCATGAACTGAGGCGAGTTCTGGTATCTTTACCAGGAGTCATACCCGCACCTTCAGCAATATTCTCCAGCATGACGATGGAGTTGTCCACCACGATACCAACCCCCAACGCCAAACCACCCAAACTGAAAATATTTAAAGATAGTCCAAACAATCCCATCAAAATAATGGCAGCTAAGGTTGCCAAGGGAATAGCAACTACAATAATTAAAGTTTGCCGCACCGAACCAAGAAATAATAGAACTGCGATCGCGGCTAGTGCTGCTCCAATTAGACCGGAAGTGGCAACATTAGAAATAGAATTACGGATAAACCGTGATTCATCCGAGGTAGGTGTGAGAATAGTTCCTTCTGGAATGACACCAGATTTTCTCAGTTCTTCGATTCGCTTTTTGACTCCATCCACAACGTCTATGGTATTAGCATCCGGTTGCTTTTGAATGCTGACTTTTACTGCTGGTTGTCTGTTGAGTAAAACCAAAAGGCGTTGGTTTTCTGTACCATCAATCACTTGAGCAAAGTCACGTAGGTAGACGCGACGGTTAGGAATAGAAGTGGAAGAATTAGAGGAACTAGAGGAATTAGAAGAATTAGAGGAACTAGAGGAATTAGAGGAATTAGAGGAACTAGAGGAATTAGAGGAAGAAGAAACTTCAAAAGAAAGATTGCTAATTTCATCCGCACTCTGAAAGCGTCCGACGGTGCGGGTGAGAGGTTCGGAATTTTGTCCAAAAATTCGACCACCAGAAATATCTTGGTTGCGGTTAGTGAGTTCGTCGAGTACATCGGTTAAACCAACACCAATGGCCTGCAAGCGATCCAAATCAATATTTACTCTAACTTCTTCTTGCACTCCTCCTGAGACATCGACTCCCGCAACTCCTGACACAACACTAAGTTCGCGGGCTAATTCTTCTTCAGCAAATACACGTAAATCAACACCTTCTAATGAGGGTGAAGTTAAAGCCAATTCGTAAATCGGTGATTGAGAGGGGTCAAATTTGAAGAGTCGGGGTTCTTCAATAGTATCTGGTAAGCCACTTCTGGCTCTGTTAAATGAGGCTGTAGCATCGTTAAGGGCTTGGTCAATATTACCCCCTGGTTGAAAAAACAAATCTAAATTTATCTGTCCTTCACGGGTTTGAGAAAAAATTTGTACCATACCCTCGGTAGCTGCAAAAGCTTCTTCCAGTGGTCTGGTGATTTCATCAATTGCTACTTCCGGCGAAATTCCAGGGGCTTGTACCCGAACACCAATACGGGGATAGGTAATTGATGGCAGCAAATCTACTGATAGGGTAGTGACAAAAAAAATACCCATTACCATGACTGCCAGAGTAAGCATCAGTGTACCGATGTGTTGGCGAATCGAGAGGGCGCTGATACTCAGTCCCCCACTTTTTTTTGTTGCCTGCATTTTTGTATATTCAGAGTAGATAAAAGTATTTTTTGTTGTGGTTGTTAAAGACGCACAGCAATGCGCCCCTACTAACGATCCTTTGAATCCAATTTTTCAGAAAGTATTGAAAGACGTACAGCATCGCCTTCTTTGAGAGGCTTACCACTGCGTACTACGTACTCCTCATTCGGTTGTAAACCAGAAATAATTTCTACTTTACCGTCATTAGTTTCACCCAATTTTACGGATCTACTTGCAACCGTTGTTTTGCCTTGTTCTCGCTTCACCACAAACACCTTACCCTGATCAGTTTTTGGTTTCGAGTTTGAATTTCGGTTTTGCTTATTTCCTCCTCCCGTTTGGATTGCAGTTAAAGGTACTACTACTCGTTCTTGTCCCTTTTCAATAAAACTCACTCTTGCTAAAAGTCCACTACCGATTTTTGTCCCGTTATTGGGAATCACTACTTCTACTGGTACTAAACGAGCTGTATTGTCAGCAGCTGGGGAGATACGTGTCACAGTACCAATGTATGTATGATCACCAAAAGCGTCTAAGCGTACTTTTGCTGACTGTCCCACCTGAATATTTGCCAGTTCTAATTCGGAAACTTGGACTTTAACTTTGACACGGCTGAAATCCCCGATTTTTAAAACTTCATTACCTGGTTGCAAAAGATTTCCGGGTTCTGTAACTTGTTCTAAGACTGCACCAGCAATCGGAGATACTAGCTTGGCATAGGAGCGGCGTTCTTTGGCTTCTGCGACTAAGGCTTGTTGAGCTGTTAATCTTCCCTTTGCAGCAGCAACAGCTTCTTGTTCTGTACGTACTTGTTCCTGTGCAGCGCGGAAGGCTTGTGTGGCTGTTCGGGCGTTGGTGCGTGCTTGTTCGGCTGCTTGTTGAGCGATCGCTCCTTCTTTGAGGAGTTTATCTTGTCTTTCGGCATCGGCAACAGCTTGTGCTACTTCTAATCGCGTCCGTTCTACCTCAACACGCGCATTACTCACTTGAGCATTCGCCCTTGCTACTTCCGACTTGAGGGCTGCGAGTTCGGCTTCGGCTTGATTTAAGGCTGTTCGTAGTAAAGCATCATCTATCTGTCCGACTATTTGATTTTTTGTTAGAACATCGCCTACATCTACGTTTAAAGCCAAAAGTTGTCCTTGAATTTGCGATCGCAAAGATACGGTGCGGAATGGTTCAGTACTGGCTGTCAGTTCTAATGGTTGTTGTAGATCATCTTTACGAGCGATCGCCACATCTACAGGTGTTGCACTATCTGTTTGTCCAGATACAGCACGACGATCTTGTTGAGCCTCCGCAGATTCTTTGGGAAGTGATCCACAACCCCCCATCAACAATCCTATACTCAGCCAGGAAACCACTAAGAATACAGATGAATCCGGCAATAAAGGTGGATTTTTAACCAATATACACAGCTTATTTCCGTCGCAAAACATTATTTCTGGCTCCTACTGAGGCGGTTTTCGCTCAATCACAACCGCCGATAACTAGTCCTAATATATAGATGTTGTGAATTTTACTCAGAGTACATGAATAAAGGAAAATCCTTTGAATTAAAGATAAAACTGTAACTTTTCTTCTATCATTTTTACTAGGCTTTATGTATTTTAAATTACTTAATCTCGAAGAATATCTTCCTATTACAAACTCAGTAAAATTTCATCTATCTGATATAATTATTAATACAGTATAAATATTTATGGTTTAACTTGTCTCTACTTAAAGGCATAAGACTAAAAACTAACGAATTTAAGTCTTTGTATAGTTCTTTTTTAGCCCATAGATTACGTGTTAAGTAAAATATCCTTTCTTAGGCTATTACACACATTTCTCTAGCAATTAGAGATTCTTTAGGAGAGTAAAAATAATATTACTCTAAGTATTTTTTGTAGTTTATTTTCTCTATCATAGAAACCATACTTAGTAAGTACATGAGAAGAAAGTCATGTATACACCCATGACCTAAGTCATGTTTATACTCTGAAAAATTTATATATATATAAATCCTATATTCTTTTTACTTTTACCTTGTTTGGTAATTATCTTTTGGAAAATAGATATTTTTTCTAGAGTTGTAGCAACTTTATCAACAACTCTTCGTACTTTTAGTTTATATTAAAAAAAGTAAATTTTTTGGAAAACAGGATACACAATATGTATGTCCTTGTATAACCAATTCTGAATTAACTGGGCGCGAGGAAGGCTAACCGTGACATCACCACTACAAATTTTACAAAGAACCGACGAATCTTTGCTTGCGGAATTTTTTCAAGCATCTGTAGGTAAATGGAACTCAGAACGCCGCTATTACACTCTTCCAGAGGGAGAAACCAAAGAAATGGTAAGTGTAATTACAATAAAATTTCTGGAGCAAGGATGCGAGGAATTACGTAAGCTAGCTGAAATGCACAGCTTGTCTGATACAGTAAGCTTAACCTGTGGTGCTGAAGTCATATGGGAAAGCACTAATTCGATTTCAGGAAGAAAAGAATCAAAGGGAACAACTTTATTTGGGGCTTTAGGCAACACACTGTATCGCGATCGCGGTTTCGCTACAAGCAAGCCAGTTACAGCCGAGTATTACTTCCCCAACCCCACAACCCTATGTTTGCGAACTGAGTACAATAATTCTGTATTTGAGGAAGAATTAAAGCTAGTCGGTAGCAAGTACCGCACACGCCAATCTATAATTTCCCGTGCAGGTGAGCAGTTAATGATTGGTCAATATTTAGAAAAACGGATTTAACTCTTTGTCACTAACCCAGGGCTAAAGCCACTGGGCTTGCAAGAGGGGAAATAACCACTTCCCTGAATCAGGTTAAAACTTGTGTCTAGCTAATTAAACTGAACTGTCTGAGTGTGGTAGCTCAAAATACGTTAAGAATGCTTCCCTAGTTTTTAACCTCTGTGACAGTCAGTAGCGAAGGGATATATACACCTAGAAATAGGATTTATCGTGAAATTTGTACCAGTAGTTGACCAAAGCAACCGTCCTCTAATGCCAACAACGCCAAGTAGGGCAAAGCGTTGGATTAAATCAGGCAAAGCTACACCGTTTTTTAAAAAGGGAGTGTTTTGTGTTCGATTAAATCAAGAACCATCTAATAGAAATACTCAGCCAATAGCTGTTGGGGTTGACCCAGGGAGTAAACGAGAAAGCTACACCGTGAAATCTCAATCTCACACCTATTTGAATATCCAAACTCATGCTGTTGATTGGGTTAAAGACCATGTAGAAGTTCGTCGAAATATGCGACGCGCTAGACGATTTCGCAATACCCCGTGTCGCCAAAATCGTAAAAACAGACTTGTAAATAAACAAAAGTTGCCGCCGTCAACTAAAGCTAGATGGCAATGGAAATTACGTATTTGCAAGTGGTTAACGTTAATGTTCCCCATTTCAACTTTCGTGATTGAAGACATCAAAGCCAAAACGCTTATTGGTGCAAAAAAATGGAACGTAATGTTTAGTCCGCTAGAAGTTGGTAAAAAATGGTTCTACTCAGAACTAGAAAGACTTGCCAATTTGGAAACCCGAACAGGCAATGACACTTACGAAATGCGTCAAGCTTTAGGGTTGAAAAAATCTAAAAACAAGTTATCCAACAAATTTGATGCTCACTGTGTTGATTCTTGGGTATTAGCTAATTGGTTTGTAGGTGGACACCAAAAGCCAGAAAACACTCAATTAATTGAGATTGTTCCATTAGAATTTCACCGTCGTCAACTTCACCGATTACAGCACTCTGTTGGACATATTAGGTCTAGATATGGTGGAACAATTAGCGCAGGATTTAAGCGCGGTTCAGTAGTAAGACATCTCAAGTTTGGATTTTGTTATGTGGGTGGTTGGCAAGAATCACCAACTAAAAAAGAACCAAACAGAAAAACAATTAGCTTGCATAGTTTTGAAACTGGTAAGCGATTAACGCAAAATGCGACCCCCAAAGATTGCATTTTCAAAACTTACGGATCATGGAGAATATCCACTGCAACTAAAGTTGCTTGAGTCGTGTTTCCTCTCAGGTCGCGCATACTCTGAGTTTCCACACATCCCACGAGGTTTTATGAAGACGCATATCAAAGAACCCCACCCTCTCCTTACCAAGGGGATGAAAGGAGGTTAGGAGGGGTCAAAATAATGTGCAGCTTCACAGAAAATTGGTATTAAAAAAAAGGCTTATTCATTCAGTCTACTAAAAGTAGACTTGTACTATTAGCCCGCAGTTTATTTGCGGGCTTGCGGGCGGTCTGCGAGTCTATTAACACTAAATTTATTTAATAGTGATTCCCCGACTTGCGATAATGCACAGCAGTAACACCATCGTCTAGAACCTGACCATTATCTACAGTCGCATACACTAGCCAGTGGTCGCCTGCTTCCATCCGAGTTTCTACGGTACATTCGAGGTAAGCTAACGCATCTGTAAGGATGGGATTACCATTCTCGGCTTCTGTAGTAGCAACACCCTCAAAACGATCTTGCGCTGGACCAAAGGGTTTGAGAAAGTGTTTCATTAACCCTATGTGTTTCCCTTCTTTAAGGATATTAAGGATAAATTTATTACCAGAATGTGTCAATGGTTCAACTGCTCGATCTTTGGCAACAGCAACCGTGAAACCAGGAGGATTAAAGCTAGCTTGAGATACCCAAGAGGCTAACATAGCGCTAGATATATCCTCTCGTTTAGCTGTAATTACGCACAAAGAACCAATGACTCGCCCAACAGCTTGTTCTACATTGGTAGCAGGTTGGCTGGGAGTACGTACTTTTTTGGCTTTTTTCAATGCTTGGGCAAAGTCTGTTCCAGCTTCTTCACAAGTTTGCAAAGTAACATCGTTGGGTTTGAATTTAACTCGAATAGGTTCAAAGCCAAACTGATAACCAGCGTCTTTAAGTTTACCTTCAATCAGATCAATAGCTTCGCCACTCCAACCGTAGGAACCAAACACGCCTGCGAGTTTGCTTTTAGCAGCAGTGGAAAGCACAATACCTAAAGCAGTCTGCACTGGTGTAGGTGCGTGTCCGCCAAGTGTAGGAGAACCAATGATAAAGCCTGCTGCTTTCTCAACAGCAGCTTGAATCTCACTAGGTTCAGCAACTTCACAGTTAATAGATTCAACCCTGACACTTGCTTTCGTGATTCCGTGGGCGATCGCTTGGGCTAATGTTGCGGTATTTCCGTAAGCAGAAGCATAAATTAATACCACTTTAGTATCTAAAGAAGTCTGTTGCTGGCTCCATTCTCGATAGGCTTTAGTTAAATCAATTAAGCCATAACGCACCAAAGGCCCGTGATTTGGCGCGTACATTCTCACCTGCAAATCGGTAAGTTTGTCCAATGTAGTTTCGATTTGACGGGCATGGGGAGCCATGAGACATTCAAAATAATAGCGTCTGTCTTCGAGAAAAACTTGCCAACCTTCATCAAATACCTGATCGCCGCAGATATGCGCTCCAAATAGCTTATCTGTGTATAAAATTTCTGTCTGTGGATCATAAGTACAAAGTTGATCCGGGTAGCGGGGGTTAGGTGTAGGAATAAATTGCAAATGATGACCTTTGCCTAAATCTAGGGTTTCTTCCCCACGTTTAACTAAAATCGGCAAATCAGGGTTTTCCAACGCGCCACGCAAATTAATCGCCCCTGGATTAGAACAAACGAAAGTTATCTGCGGTGCATGTTCTAGCAAAACTTTGAGAGTAGCTGCGCGATTCGGGTTGACATGACCGAGAATCACATAATCAATCTGTTTTAAATCAAACCGTTTTTGGAGTGCATCTAAATAAATTTCTGTAAAAGTTTCACCTGGTGGGTCAATCAGGGCAATTTTATCCCCTTGAATCAAATAAGAATTCGCAGTTGTACCCTTAGCGAGAGCGTATTCAATTTCAAATCTCAGACGAGTCCAACTGCGCGATCGCAATATTGTTGTACCTGTTGCAATGGGGAGAATTTGAACGTCACGAGGTTTTGTGGATGTCATAGTTTTTTGGGATAAGGGATAAGGGATCGGGTATAAGGGATTGGGGATTGGATAACAGAGAACAGGGATCGGAGATTGGGGATTCTCCAGAGGAGACGCACTCGCGTTCGGGGATCGGGGATGAGGAATAAAGTATTAGGAAATAACTTAACCTCAGTTCGGGTTAAGGACTCAATTTTGATCGCTTGAACGAGAAAATAAGGGTTTCAGGCTCTCAAAACCAACGACATAATCAAGGTTTCAGCTTATTCCGAACTCAGGTTAACTTAGTCTCCACTCCCAGTTTCCAGTTCCCTGTTCTCTGCTCCCGATCCCCGATCCCAGTTCCCCGATCCCTCCTAATAGTGATTTCCAACTTTGCGATGATGTATAGCCGTTAAAGCTTCTGGCTTACTCACTCGTCCCGCATCAACTGTACTGTAGACTATCCAGTGATCGCCGCAGTCCATCCGACTAGTAACTTCACACTCCATGTATGCTAAAGCGTCGGTGAGGATAGGTGTACCATTTTGGGCTGGCTGAGTTCTAACTCCTTCAAAACGATCTGCACCGGGAGCGAAGCGTTTGAGGAAGTGTTTCATTAAACTTTGGTAATTACCTTCTTCCAGCACATTCAATACAAATTGATCACCCACTTGCATCAGTGATTCGATCGCCCGATCTTTCGCCACTGCAATTGATATTCCCAAGGGTTTGAAGCTAGCTTGACTAACCCAAGATGCTAGCATCGCACTTTTAACATCGCCTTTTTGGGCAGTAATTATATACAATCCACCGCTAATTCTACCCAAGGCTTTATCTAAGTCTGCGCCCAGGGATTTCATGGCTTTAATGCTTTTATCGCGTGTTACCCATTGACCTAAATCTGTCCCTGATTCTTCCAACAACTTGTAGGTGTTTTCTGTGGGTGTTTCTTTCATGCGAATCGCTGGGAAAGCAGATTTTAAACCCAAATCCCGGAATTTAATCAACAGTGGATCTATTGGTTCGTCATCACCACCACCTGTTTCAAAAATCCCCACAACTTGTTTTTCTTTTACAGCACCTAAAACAGCACTAAGGGCTGTTTGTGCTGCTGGGTTAGATACTGGTGGTGTCCCCACTACAATTCCTGCACATCGACTGATGAGTTCTTGGAGTTCTTGCAAATCTGCGGTTTTCAGGTCTACCAATTCCACTGCTACACCTGTTTTGCTGATACCGTTAGCAACAGCTTGTGCTAGGCGATCGCCCCAACCATAACCAGAAACGTAAAATACACCAACTGTAGTTTCTGCTTTGGTTTGAGATTGACTCCAACTGCGATAGCGTCCGGTTAGTTCTTCAACGTTGTGGGAAAGTAGCGGCCCGTGACCTGTGGCAATCATACCAATTTTTTCCAGTTCACCCATGCGCTTGAGAGCGGACAGCACCGACCGGGCATTCGGAGCCATTAAGCATTCATAGTAAAATTCAAAATCTGGAGATATGGCTTCTAAATCTTCGTCAAATGTCGCATCTGAACAATAATGCAACCCAAAAGCATCGCATGTGAAAAGAGTTTCGGTTTTGTGGTCGTAGCTAAAGATAGTGTCAGGCCAGTGTAAGTTTGGTGCAATCACAAATTCTAATTCGTGACCCTTACCTAAATCTAAGCGATCGCCATTTTTCACAATCCGCCGTTTGAAAGGTTGGTGTACCAAGTCTTCCAAAAACTGAATTGCTACCTTGGAACCAACAACAGTGATATCTGGGGCTAGTTGCAGAACATCTTTAACTAAACCACTGTGATCTGGCTCGGTATGACTGATAATCAAATAGTTAATGTCTGCTGGGTTTATTTGATTTTTGAGGGTATCTAAATATAGCTGGCGAAACTTTTCGTGAGAGGTATCGACTAAAGCTATCTGCTCACCGCGTATGATAAACGAATTATAGGTAGTACCATTTTGCAGACCGAATTCAATATCGAAGCGATCGCGATCCCAGTCCAGAGAACGAATAGCTGTTGTGTCCAACGCAATATCTGTTACCTGGATAGTCAGTCTTTTTTTCGGGTTTTCGGCGAGTGCTACCATAACTGCCTCCATAGCAAATGAGTATTTTTTCCTCTATGTTATATTCTGACACGAGGTTATTGTAAATATTTATTAAATAATTTATAGATTAGTTAAAAAAGCTATAAGTATAAATTTGTACTAAAAACAGGAGTGATCAGGAATTTACAACTGGTTAAAAATTTAAATTTTGGGCGAGAAACTGTAACTTGATTTCTATGCATATCTATACAAATCTGGTCATTTTGCATAGGTCTAGGCATAGTCGTATCCATCTTTCCGGTGAACAGGTGTTAAGTACTCCAATTTGATTGATCTCCGTTTTTTGTCAATAACAAACTCGCCGTATCCGTGAGACATTGGGCAAACACGTGCGGTAAATGTTCCGGCATACTTACCTTTTGGAACATCAGCACGAACAATGTCACCTGTGCAAAATCCAAATATTGGACGTAGTGGACGATGTTTTTGTGGGTAGCCAAACTTATCTGTCTGGTATCGTTGCCTACTACCAAAACCAGTTGCTTTCACGAGAAGAATCTTGGTCGTGACAAGTTTTATGGTTTCGACTGCTCCGACACACGCAGCATCAATCCAGTGAGCTTTTGGCAGTTCAAGCCGAATCCGATTGAATTTGGTTTGACCACCTGTACCTGTGCTGACGCTCACGCCGAAAGACTTCAAAATATTGAACAAAGCCCATCTAGTGGAATTAACCGATGCTGCATCTTTGAGCGGTGTTTTAGCTTGTTTCAGAACACGATTCAATATGTCAGACTTACCTTTGAGGAAGTCCTTAATATCTTTGTTTCCTTTGCGTTGATTGCACTTGTGGCAAGCTAAGCAGAGATTAGATATCCGGTCAGACCCACCTTTTGATTTAGGTTGGATGTGTTCAATTTCTAGAGGAACATCCTTCACTCCACAATAAGCACATTGACGATTCCACTTCTCCAGCAAGTACTCACGGCACTCATAACCATGTAGTGTTCCTTGTTGGTACTCAGTGCTGGATATCTCAGGATTCTGAATAGCTTGAGTATCGAACTTCACTAACTCTTGAGTAATCAAACCGATTGGTGCAAATTTATGAAGTCGCTTGACCCAAGTCTCAGTTGTGAGAACGCGGTGTCGCAATGATGGAGCTAACCAACCTTCTGGACGTTTACGATTAAGAAACCGCGCTTTTCTGTAGCGGGTGTTTCGGTTCCGTCGTCCTCTACGCACCGCTAAACGATGCTCTAGAGCGTCTTTGATTTGTTGACCACGGTGTTTTAACTCCATTCCCCAGATGACATTACCTTGGTTAGTTACTAGAGCTATTCCAGTAAATTTTGAACCTGGATCAATTTTGAGCGCAAGTGGATATACGTTAGGATTCTCTATCACTCGCTTTAAAATTAAAGTACATGGATAGCGCCGAAACAAAGCAGCTTTACCTGAATCTAATAACTTTCTAGCCTGTGCCGGATGTATAGGATTCAGTGGTGTTTTGTTTTGGTCAATCAAAAAGACATAGTTTGACATATTCTGTCATCCTTATTACTAAGTAAAGTTTGCCTCGACAATGATTTAAGAGCTTTTTAAGGAAGTGGCACTACGGCTATAAACCTGTTTACCGATTACTTAACCACTTCCGACAGGGCTACTGGCTGGCGTTTACCTGTAGGTGTCATGACTCAAAAATCGTAGACCGTGCTATCGCGCCGCTGCGCTAACAAAAGTCTTAGTCTGCACGCCCCGACTTTGTACAGATATGCCTAGCCTTGACTAGTTCTGCATAGGTTTTTCGGAGCGGTGTTGTCTACTGAAGATGGTTAGAATCTCGTTTTAACTCTTGATCACTTCATTAAGTAACCTTAGATAGAAGAAATGTATAACTGTAGTCTTCTAGTATGGTTTTAACAACATTAAAAGTGCCATTTACAAAGATTGTATTGCGATCGCTTTCTTTCTGGCATTACTAAGAAATCTCATGAAAATTCTTACGTAGATGTACTCAGAAATTTGGTTAGCTTTAATAATTGGTAACTCTCGCTTGCACTGGGGTTGGTTTGAGGGTAAAACACTTTACCATACCTGGAATACAGAACGCCTTCCTAAGTCGTTTGTGTATCAATTATCTCAATGCCGAACCCTAAACGAAATACTTAACAGTCTTTCTTTGACTCCCCACACTCTCCACACCTCCCACACCTCCGAAGTCCCCATCTCTATCTTCCTCGCTTCGGTAGTTCCTAGTCAAACGGCATTATGGTTAACTTACCCAAATGTAAGTGTAATTACTTTAGATGAAATACCCCTCAAAAGTGTGTATCCCACTTTAGGAATAGATCGGGCTTTAGCGTTATGGGGTGCAGGGGTAACTTGGGGTTTTCCCATGTTAGTAATAGATGCGGGTACAGCACTAACTTTCACTGGTGCTGATGCAAATCAAAATCTTGTTGGAGGTGCGATTTTGCCAGGATTGGGTTTACAAATAGCGACTCTTACCCAAAAAACCGGACAATTACCAAATGTAGAATTACCTCAAGATTTACCGCAAAGGTTTGCTGTGAATACTCCAGAGGCGATCCAAAGCGGGGTGATTTATAGCTTGTTAGCTGGAATTAAAGATTTTGTTGAGGCATGGTGGCAGTCATTTCCCCAAAGTAAGATTACTATTACTGGGGGCGATCGCACTTTTTTAATGAACTATCTACAATCTCACATACCACAAATAGCAGCAAACATAATTGTAGAACCAAATTTAGTCTTCTGGGGAATGCAAGAAATTGTGACTAGTTATTAATTCTTGGATGCTTGTCTAAACCACAATCATCAACAATCAAACATTTTCTTTTAATATGAAATCTCGAATATCTCCAGCGACAATTGCAGCACACTTTTCTGGCAAATTATGTCCTACATGATCGATAATTTTCAGATTGGCTTGTGGAATTTTTTTTGCATAATTATTACTCTTAGCAAAGGCATCTGGAGTGTCTTTGCCACCTTGTAAAATTAAAACAGGAACTGTGATAAAATCTAATTTATCTTGCACCAATTCGCCACTGATTTCTGGTAATTGACGTAAGAACAATAACTCACTACCTGTAGGATTTTGCAGCATTAATTGTTGTTGTTGCCAATCCTGTTCTATTTGCGTATCTAAACCCAGGATTTTAGTTAAAGGACGGAGTATTCTTAATACTTTAAATATCCACAGGGGACGTTTGACCAAACCCTGTAATTTTTTACAATTTTTGTCTAATGCTTCAGTTTTTACACCTTCTGGTGCTAATAGTACTAAACCATATACTTGTTCTGGATATTTTAAAGCATAACTGGCAGCAATCCAACCACCAAGAGAATGCCCTACTAAATATACTCTTTCTAATTTCAAAGCATTTAAAAACTCAGCTAGACATTCTACTTGCAAATCTATCGAGTAGTGAATATTAGGATAATCTGATTCACCGAAGCCGAATAAATCTGGTGCGAAACAATGAAAATTTAATGAAAGTATTTCCATCACTGCTACCCATTCACCACTATCATTCCAAGCACCATGCAAGAAAACTACAGGTATTCCATCCCCAACTTCACGCCAGAATAATAACCCTTGAGACAGCTTTCTCCGAGAGTTACGAAATAAATTATTCATTTTTCATTTAGTCATTAAATTTGTAAATTGTTAGTAGGCAGCAGATATTAGATAGTAGCTAGTGAAAAATAATTAACCACTAACCACTAACTACTAAAAATTATGCCAGTGTTGTCAGACCTTTTAAGTAGTCTTCTAATTGGCGATTATGGTCATGAGACATATACTCTGGAGGTAAAGAATCGAGAGGAAAAGCTTGGATTTCCATTACTTCTAATGTGTCTTGAATCTCCATTTTTCCTTGTACGTCTGCTTCCACTACAATACAAATTGAATGGATTCTTGGATCACGGTCTGGAGCAGAGTAAACTCCTACTAAACGCCTAATCCTAACTAATTCTAATCCGGTTTCTTCCATGAGTTCTCGACGGACTGAATTCGATATATCTTCTCCCCAGTCCACCATCCCTCCAGGTAAAGCCCAACGGCCATTATCTCGCCTTCGAATTAGCACTATTTGACCATCGGGTAAAATAGGAATAATACTTGTACCAGGGATCGGATGACGGAAAATAATCCCCAGTACAGTTTGTCCAAATCGCCATAAGCCACGTGTGGATTGGATTGCCACAGTAAAAAAAGCCAGAACGTTCAATCTTCAAATCTTGGTAAATTATGTGTGTTGTATTTTGAAGTTACCCACTAATCATATTTGCTCAACTCACTTGTCAAGTATGTTCTTATACAATAAGAGGTTGATTCTAATGGTTAGGTTATAACATACAAATTTTAACATCTACTTGCAGTAATTATAGTAAATGTGAGTATACATAATTTAGTTTTGCTAAACAAGCTATAGGTCGGATAAAAACAAAGAGGTATAGTTTTTTATATAAACTTAATTTAGTTTTTTTTATGAAAATGATGACTTGATTCGATGATAATTTCAGTCTTCTTCAAAAACATAATTTTATTTTAGACATATAACAAACATATTGAGTTTTTGAAAGTAGGAATAAATAAAATCACGACTTTTCAAAAAACAGATATATTGTTTTGCAGTAATGATTTAAAACTTGGAACTTCCATGTTAATTGTATACAATAATTACAATGAGATTTTTTAGTTAAATAGCAATAGCATTACATAGTGATTTGTATTATATAGCTACAGATTACACATGAGTTATAATTATGATGTAGGCAAAATGGTAATTTATTAATTTTTGTTTGTTGATAATTTATAACTCATATTAATTCGCGTTTAATTGTATCACTTACTCTCATGAATACTTCCAACTAGGGATAGAACTAACAACACAGGAATTTGAATTTAAGTTGACAAAATCAATAAAAATGCGTTATATTGTATTGCTGTTTAACAGTACAAGACGTAAAAACTTACCGGATCACAAACCCCACGCCTAAAGGCAGGGGCTTGAAAAGCCCTAATCTGAGCAGACTAAGTACATTTCGGCAAGCTCAATGCCTGCCTTGCGTACTACGTTAGAGGCAAGAGTCTAAAGCTAGGGGCTTCCTATGAAGATATGACATTTTGTACTTGTACCCTTCGGGATCTTGCTACAACTGTGTGGTGGGGCATCCCGTGCAGTTTAAACAAAGCTCAGTTAATGTCCGTGCCTAAACTGGGAGTCGCTGAGAAGCCCAGACCAATACCTTGCGGTAGTGCGGAAAGATGTCACCAGGTTTATCCTGTCTATTAAAAAACGTGGGAGGGTGAGAACCCCCAGCCTTTAGGTAGGGGATGAAACCTGAATCAACAAGTTTTAACTTGTTGTTTGTGTTTCGTTGTTTGTGTTTCAGTGTTTGACATAATTAAATGTACTAACACAGGATGAAAAACTCCAAACAACAAATGTGTTAGTAAACCAAAGTAGCCGTACAGCCTAAAAATAGGTCGAGGCGGGTAGGACTGTTTGAGCCAGTCAAAGCCTAATAAGGCAGAACAACGTTGCCTTGGCGTTAGCCTTCCCGAAGGGTAGTGCGGATTTATCCCACATAGCAACAACAGTTCATTATCCTGATTTTTCAAATCCAGGAGAGTTCAATAAATAATCCTGCTGCCTTCAGCCGCAGGAATATTCAAAGCTTCACTAGGCTCAAACTACAATTAAAGTAAAGATAATCCTAGTTGAAATTGTTTAGATATTGCCTAAGTAAGGCTTTTTGTTGTTTATTCATGAGGTGAACATGGCTAAGCGCCGCAATCCGAAAAAAGAAAAGGCGCTACGGAACCAGGCATATGCCCGGAAGTTTCGTAAACGGACTACTACAGGAAGAATGCAGAGAAGGTTCCAACAAAGACCGCCGAAGAGTGAAGAGGATGAGGGAGCAGCAGCAGTTGACCCTGAATAATTTCCCTACTCAAAAAATTGCTCTTTTTTTGTTTTAGTTGTTAGGGCGTATATACCTACGCCTTTTTAATAGCATGTAGAGACCGTAAATTTACGGTCTCTACAATTGTGCAATTTGAGTGCGCGCATTCATGATTGCTGTTCTTACCTGATCAAAACCTGTACCACCATAGCTGTTACGCGCAGCAACTACTTTCCGAGGGGATATTGCTTCGTAAATGTCTTCTGCAAATGCGGGATGAAGTTGTTTCCACTCTTGCAACGTTAAATCCTTGAGGAGTTTGCCAGCAACAATACTGGTTTTTACGACCTTTCCTACAAGATTGTATGCTTCTCGGAATGGTACACCTCTCGCTGCTAGGTAATCTGCGACATCAGTAGCATTGGAGAAGTCTTCACATACTGCTTGTGCTAAACGCTGGGTGCGAAATTCCAAACCTTCTCGTAGCAAAATTGTCATTGCTTCCAGACATGCTTTGATAGTGTTAACGCTATCAAATAGACCTTCTTTGTCCTCTTGTAAATCTTTGTTGTATGCCAAGGGTAGTCCCTTCATGATTACCAACAACCCTTGGAGATGACCAAAGACACGCCCAGTTTTACCCCGCACTAATTCTGGTACATCGGGGTTTTTCTTTTGGGGCATGATGCTCGAACCTGTTGCACAGCTATCTTTCAGGGTAACAAAACCAAACTCTTCAGATGCCCAAAGAATTATTTCTTCGCTAAGACGGCTCAGGTGAACCATGATTAAGCTAGCAGCACATAAGAATTCGATCGCAAAATCGCGATCGCTCACTCCATCCAAGCTATTAGCATAAGCGCTATCAAAATGCAATAGTTGGGCTGTATAATGGCGATCAATTGGGAAAGTAGTTCCAGCTAACGCACCACAACCTAAAGGAGAGATGTTCACTCGCTTCTGGACATCTCCCAACCGTTCCCAATCCCGTTGTGTCATTTGAAAGTATGCCAACAAGTGGTGAGCTAAACTTAGAGGCTGGGCGCGTTGTAAGTGAGTGTAACCAGGGATTAAAGTTTCAACGTGATTCTCAGCAATATCTAAAAGGACACTTTGGAATTCTCGTAGTCGCTGGCAAATTTGTTGAATTTGGTCGCGTAAGTACAATCTAGTATCTGTTCCTACTTGGTCATTACGAGAGCGTCCAGTGTGTAACTTCTTACCTATATCACCAATGATTTCCACAAGGCGATGCTCAACAGCAAAGTGTACATCCTCTGCTTCAATTCCAGGGTTAAACTTGCCTTGGCGATATTCTTGGCGAATCTGTTCTAAACCAGCAACTAATTGTTCTCCTTCTTCAGGAGGAATGATACCGCATTTAGTTAGCATCTGAGCATGAGCAACAGAGCCAGTCAAATCATATTCGATTAATTCAATGTCAAAACTAATACTTGCATTAAAGCGGGCGATCGCAGGATGTAAAGCTGATTCAAATCGCTGACTCCAAGTTTGCTGTTCAGTCATGTTTGGGGACTGGGGGTCGGGGAAAGGGGATCAGGGAAAGGGGATTGGGGATAAGGGATACATATTCAGTGATCAGTGATCAGTTGTCAAATTAAACTGTTAACTGGTAACTGAATCATTGATTCATGCCCAACAACTAACCAAAACTTGTCAGATTCCGAATCATATAACCAATTGCCAATCCAATCAATAGCGCCCAAGCTTGACCTGATTGTACAAAATGCGTAAAGGCTTTTTGCATTTGACCAATAAGGTTTGGATCAGTAACATTTTGAGCTAGGATAGTCAAATTTTCCGGTAAATGCCAAATTAACTGAGACATCAAATTAAGTACCTAAATAAAATTAATTAGACATTGTTGATTCTTCTGTTCCCCGTTCCCCGTTCCCTTCTTACGTCGATATACTGATGGTTAGCCAAAAGCTCAAGGCAAAGGCAGCTAACGTGAGCAAAAATTTCATAATTTAATTATATTTTCTACTATTTATATAAGTAATATCACTGTAATAACTCAAGAATCAGGCGATGCCATCCGTAATTTCTCGGCTGTTCGCAAAATTTGCCCTGCTAGAACTGCTGCACCAAAACCATTATCAATATTCACTACACCGATTCCCGCAGCACAAGAGTTGAGCATTGTCAATAGAGGGGCTAAACCTCCAAAACTTGCACCATAACCGATACTAGTAGGAACAGCAATCACAGGACAGTCTGCTAAACCTGCTACTACACTGGGTAAAGCGCCCTCCATACCTGCTACAACAATTAACACTGATGCTTGCGAGATCACGTGGCGGTTACTCAGCAAGCGATGAATCCCGGCGACTCCCACATCCCAGAGACGTTGGACGCAAAAACCAGAAAGTTCTGCGGTGACAGCAGCTTCTTCAGCTACGGCTAAATCGGCTGTACCAGCAGAAAGAATGCCAATTGTGCCAGAAAAACTTGGTTCGATAGTGGGGGGAGCGATCGCACAAATTCGTGCTGATTCGTAATATCGTAAATCTCTTACTTTGGGTTGTAGTGCTGCGTAAATCTCTGGAGTAATGCGAGTCGCCATCACAACAGGGTTACGTAGACGCATCACCTCCATAATTTGAGCGATTTGATCGGGAGTTTTACCAGGACCCCAAATCACTTCCGGAAAGCCAGTTCTTAAAGCGCGATGATTATCAACTTTGGCAAACTCACCCACGGGTTCATAAGCTAAATGTTTGAGTTCATCTAGTGCAACATCTAGAGAAACATTACCATTAGCGACTGCTTGGAGGAGCGATCGCAAATTTCTATCATTTGTCATTGGTTATTGGTCATTGGTCATTTGTCATCGAAAAGAGACTTGTTAAATAATTCTTCCTTGTCCTCCTTGTCCTCCTTGTCTCCCAATCTCCCCACCTTAATTCAATTCTCCTCAGCAATTTTTAGCTCATACAAATTCCAGAATGGTCCGCCGAGAGCAGTATATTTTATTCCTTGGAAGCGATCGCGTACTGCTTGTAA
This sequence comes from Pelatocladus sp., assembly GCF_059505505.1. NCBI lineage: Bacteria > Bacillati > Cyanobacteriota > Cyanophyceae > Nostocales > Hapalosiphonaceae > Pelatocladus > Pelatocladus sp. The sequence goes on from NZ_JCACKS010000226.1 coordinate 21,315, forward strand.
ATCTAATCTTTCTACCAAGTGAATAAATGGCAATTGTTCTGAGGCTATGCGCTGATATTGATAATAAATTTCTTTGCGTTTGTTTTCATCTATTTCTTGAGCTCCCTTAATGTAAAGTTGGTCAATTTCCTTTTCCCAGTCAGAAACTTCCCACCCCGTCATCGGTGGATCGCCTGGTTGGGGACCAAGATTAAATGCATGGGATGCACCCTTAATTCTCCAAATATTGCTAGCACTATGAGGTTCAACACCGCCTCCTGCAAAACCACCAAGATAACAATCCCAATCTTGGCTAACTTTGAGTTTTTCCAGATATGCGTTAAAACTAAGAATTTGTAGATCAACTTCAATGCCAATCTTTGCTAAATCTTGTCTAATTTGTGCTGCCATATCTCCCCTGACTTTCCTTTCGGCATTTGTCAGCAAGGTGAATCTAACTGGATTACCATCCTGATCAACTAATTGATTTTGAGCATTGTATTTAAAGCCTGCTTGTCGAAGTAATTTTTTTGATTTTTCTGGATCGTGATTGTAGACTTTTAAGCCTTTTTCTGGAGGTAGATAGTAAGGACTCTTAACATAAACAAAAGAGTTTTGTAACTCGCCTATTCCGCGAAAGGCGTTTGTTTTCATTGTTTCACGATCAAGGGCATAAGCTATTGCTTGCCTAAACTCTTTTTTATTAAACCAACGAGACTTAGTTGGGTTTACAAAAGGTTGACCTTGAGAATTTTTAGCTTTACTAAGATTGAAAGCAATAAAAGTAGTGCTAGTATCCGGGCCACCATTATAAATTTTAAACTTTGTCCGTTTTTCTTCTCGTTTTAATAAACTAAAACCTTCGGGAGGAACTTCGAGATCATCCAACTGTCCAGAACGGAAACTGATGAGTTGGTTATCAGTGGATTCAATAATTTGATATATTAACCGTTCTATATAAGGTTGAGGATTTCCTTGAGCATCTTTACGCCAGTAGTATGGATTGCGTCGGAATATAACTCGTTGACTGGGTATATAAGTTTCCATTACGTAAGGCCCATTACCAATAATTTTTTTGGGATCAGTGCCTGTTGTCCACATTGTCAAAAAGTTGGGATTACCACTTTGATCGGTGGTGTGGACAGATTCCTTGAGAGCATGAGCAGGCAAAATTGTAATTCCACCTACCCATCTTAAAAAAGGAGCAAATGGTTCTGGGACAGTGAATTCTACTTTCAGATCATCTATTTTTCGGACTTTGGGAGTATCACCGCGCGCATTAATTCTCAAAGAATCTTTTGTTGGTGTGGGTATTTTGGGGTTGAGGTAAATGTCGTTGTAGCTAAAAATAATATCATCCGCAGTCATCGGTTTCCCATCTGACCACTTGAGTCCTTTTTTAAGGGTAATGACAACTCGTTGTCCATTGTCAGAAAGTTCCCAAGATTCAGCTAAACCAGGTTCTAGCTGAGTGGTGAGGGGGTTTTCGTTAATTAATGAGTCATAAAGTGGACCAAAAACGCTATAGAACGACTCATTTAGCGCAGGATTAAAAGTTGAAGGCTCACCCAGAACAGCAGTTATCATTTGCGGTACTTGAGCAGCTTTTGTTTGATAATTATTTGGGTTGCAAGCAACGGTTACAAAGATGCTGATCAAAGCCAGAATTAGTAATAAGCGAAAATGCTTAATAGGACGAAGGATATTAGTAAAGCTCATCATTAATTAATATTCTTAATATTTTCATTTGCCCTCAACTGAAGTTGGGGCTAATAGCTAAAGTCAGCTTTTAGCTGACTAGAATTATTTTTATTCAAATCCCCTAATTTTAATTATGGGGTTTCCTGTTCCCTGTTTCCTTATAAAACCAATTCATATTTTACTCCTGTGATAGTAAAACAACTGCATAGGCGCAAATACCTTGTTCTTCCCCAACAGGGCCTAGTTTCTCGTTGGTAGTGGCTTTAATTCCGACTTGATTTGGTTGTAATTGCAAAACTCCTGCGATTTTTTCCTTCATTTTTTCAATATGAGGTTTTAATTTTGGACGTTCTGCTACTACCACCGAATCTATATTTCCTATTTGCCAACCTTGTTTATGAATCAGTTGGTCTACTTTACTCAATAACACTAAACTATCTGCTCCTGCCCATTGGGGATCGCTAGGGGGAAAATAATGTCCGATATCTCCCAAGGATAAAGCTCCGAGCATCGCATCCATAATCGCGTGCGTCAGGACATCAGCATCACTATGTCCCAGCAAACCCAGAGAGTGAGGAATATTGATTCCGCCAAGAATCAAGGGGCGATCGCTCACCAGTCGATGCATGTCATAACCATTGCCAATCCGAATGTTCATTTGTTAGTTGTTGCTCAAGTGTCAATTGTCATTAGTTATTGGTCTAGAGTCAAAAGTCAAGTGTCAATTGTCATTAGTTATTCATTTCCTCTTGTCTCCCCTCTTTTTCCTGCTTTTCCTCTAGCCAAGCTTTGAGCAAATCTGGACGGCGATCGCCTGTTCTTTGAATTTGTTGTTTTAATCGCCACTTAGCGATTTCAGTATGATTGCCAGACAGCAGTACATCTGGTACTTTCAAACCACGGAAATTTGCTGGACGGGTGTACTGAGGATAATCTAATAACCCTTCTTCAAAACTTTCTGATTGGAGGGACTCGGCTTTACCAACAGTTCCTGGTAAAAGGCGCATCACACCATTAATCAAAGCCATTGCTGGAATTTCCCCGCCTGTGAGAATAAAATCACCCAAGGATACTTCACGGGTCACTAAATGTAGTACTCGCTCATCTACACCTTCATAGTGACCACAAATCACTACCAATTGCTCGTAATTGGTCGCTAATTCCCGTAATAGAGGTTGATTCATCGTTTGTCCTTGAGGACTCATCATAATCACCTCTCTTTTGGGTAAAACAGGTAGAGACTCAATCGCAGCAAAAATTGGTTCTGGCTTCATTAGCATTCCGACACCGCCACCGTAGGGTTCGTCATCAACTTTGCGATGCTTGTCGGTAGTAAAGTTGCGAGGATTGATCAAATTCACCTGAGCAATCTGTTTGGTCAAGGCTTTACCAATTAGCCCTGAACTAAGAATAGAGGTAAAACAATCAGGAAATAGCGTAACTATATCAAAGCGCACAGTATTTCGTATTGGAGAACACTAATCTTAAAATTGGAATGTCTAGCACAGTACGGCAGCAATAGTTAGATAGTTAATAAATAAAGCCAAAAAAGTAGATGCTATGCTGATTAAATTTTTCTGCCGGGGTTTCCAAAAATTGCTGCCACAGGCGAGGACTTTTGGTATTCCCCTTATTGTCTACCTAACAAATACATTGTCTAAACGAGCGTCTACAGCATAGCTGCTTTTTAGCACTGACAACTAGCCAATGTTGTACAAAATATACAAGAGCTTGGTTGTGTGTATCTATAGGAGTACTAGAAACAGTTGGATTCTATGGGTCAACAAAAGTTTTTCTAATTACTTAATTTATGTTTAAATATTGTCACATCTAAATTTAAATTAATCTTCTGACTAGGTTAACAACTTCCAGGATGCATCGAACCAGCCTCAAAGAAAAAGTGTGTCAATATCTGTTTCTGTTTCCCAAAGTTAAAGGAGACACTCAAACAGACAGTTATTACTCAAGGAATACGCTATTAGGCGTGTACAGAACAATGGCATTGCGACGGCAGTCATCACAACAAGATTTTATTGACTATAACCATAAATCTGTCGCCAGGAGGATCGGGAATCGGAGATCGGGGATTGGAGATTCTCCAGAGGAGATGCTACGCGTAGACGCGCAAGCGAATTCTCACAGAGTACGGGGTTCGGGGATTCTCCAAAGGAGACGCTATGCGGACAGGTATTGGGCAGAAAAAAATCACCAATTACCCATTACCAATTACCCATTACTAATTACCCATTACCCATTACCCATTACCAATTGCCTAAAGCACTGTCCTTGGCAAGAGGCGAGGCGCGGAAATTATTAGGCTGCTGCTGTTGTAATTTTCACCTGAAGTTGTTGACAGGAGAAACACAATGCCGGAATTACAAGCTAAATTGCTGGAAATGAGGACACCCCAAGCAACCAAAACTGCCGTTCTGGTGATCGGAGGCGCAGAAGACAAAGTCCATGGTCGCGAGATTCTGCGGACTTTTTTTGCCCGTGCTGGTGCTAATGACGCCCATATTGCAATTATTCCTTCTGCCTCTCGCGAACCTTCGATCATTGGTGGTCGGTATATTCGCATTTTTGAAGATATGGGTGCCAAGAAGATTGAGCTTCTGGACATACGGGAAAGAGAACAGTGTGAATACCGTGATTACCGACAGTCCCTGGAAGCTTGTACCGGGGTTTTTTTGACAGGAGGTGATCAATTGCGGCTGTGTGGGGTTTTATCAGACACACCAGCAATGGATATTATCCGGCAGCGAGTTAGGTCTGGAGAACTAACTCTGGCAGGTACTAGCGCCGGCGCAGCAGTCATGGGACATCACATGATTGCAGGGGGTGGTAGTGGTGAGTCACCCAATCGTTCTTTAGTGGACATGGCCACAGGCTTGGGATTTATACCTGAAGTAATTGTAGACCAACATTTTAACAATCGTAATCGTATGGGGCGCTTGATGAGCGCGATCGCTTCTCATCCAGATCGCTTGGGTATCGGCATTGATGAAGATACTTGTGCGTTATTTGAGCGTGATGGTTGGCTACAAGTGTTGGGTAAAGGTTCAGTTACAATAGTAGATCCGACTGAAGTGACTCATACCAACGAACCTCATGTGGGAGCAACTGAACCTTTGAATCTTCACAATTTGCGTCTACATATTCTTAGCCATGGCGATCGCTTCCATCTTTACCAACGTACCGTCTTACCTGCTGTTTACCGCATCTCCAGCTGACGGACTTAAGTATCTGAAGCTACACTGAATTGACCGCAAAATTTATAACGTTGCAGCAAAAAAGTGAGAGTAATACGATGTAAGAAGAAATAACTGTTTACCATGAACAGTTTGGCGGTCAATTTCAGTAAGAAACTAGAATTTTGGTTCCGAATCTCCATCTACCTATTCCCATGAGAATCCTCAAAATCCAGACCTTACGCGGCCCCAACTACTGGAGCATTCGACGCCACAAGTTAATCGTCATGCGCCTTGATCTAGAAAATCTTGCCGAGACGCCCTCAAATGAGATCCCCGGCTTTTATGAAGGATTAGTTGAGGCTCTGCCTAGTCTGGAGGGTCACTACTGCTCGCCTGGCTGTCGTGGTGGTTTTTTGATGCGAGTGCGTGAAGGCACCATGATGGGCCACATCGTGGAGCATGTAGCTTTAGAACTACAGGAATTAGCGCTAATGCATGTCGGTTTCGGTCGTACTCGTGAAACGTCTACATCCGGTGTTTACCAAGTCGTCTTTGAGTATTTAAATGAGGAAGCTGGACGTTATGCAGGTAGAGCCGCAGTCCGTTTGTGCCAAAGCATTGTTGACCGAGGCCGTTATCCAAAGGCAGAGTTAGAACAAGATTTACAAGACCTCAAAGACCTATGGCGTGATTCAGCTTTGGGACCCTCTACAGAGTCAATCATCAAAGAAGCTGAAAAAAGAGGTATTCCCTGGATGCAACTGGGGGCGCGCTTCTTAATTCAACTAGGCTATGGTGTCAACCAGAAGCGGATGCAGGCAACCATGACCGATAACACCGGAATCTTGGGTGTAGAGTTGGCTTGTGACAAAGAAGCCACCAAACGGATTCTTTCTAGTACAGGTGTACCAGTACCACGGGGTACGGTGATTAACTTTTTGGACGATTTGCAAGAAGCAGTAGAATACGTCGGTGGTTATCCGATTGTGATCAAACCCTTAGACGGTAATCACGGGCGCGGGATCACCATCGACATCCAAAATAGGGAAGAAGCAGAAGCAGCTTACGACGCAGCCAGACAAGTTTCTCGCTCGATTATTGTGGAGCGGTATTACAACGGGCGTGATCATCGGGTCTTGGTTGTAAATGGTAAAGTGGTGGCGGTTGCAGAACGTGTACCTGCTCATGTGGTTGGTGATGGTAGATCTACAATTGCGGAACTGATAGAGGAAACCAATAAAGACCCAAATCGTGGTGACGGACATGATAAGATTCTCACCAAAATAGAACTTGACCGCACCAGTTATCAGTTACTAGAAAGGCAAGGTTACACCCTCGACAGTATCTTAGCGAAAGACGAAATTTGCTATTTGCGAGCAACGGCAAACTTAAGTACAGGTGGTATTGCTGTAGATAGGACAGATGAAATTCACCCGGAAAACGTTTGGTTAGCCCAGCGCATCGTCAAGATTATCGGTTTGGATATCGCGGGCATAGATATTGTGACATCGGATATTAGCCGCCCCTTACGAGAGGTTGATGGTGTGATTGTAGAAGTCAATGCTGCTCCCGGTTTCCGGATGCACGTTGCCCCTAGCCAAGGCATTCCCCGCAATGTCGCTGGTGCAGTCATTGATATGCTGTTCCCCAACGAACAAGCTAGCCGTATTCCTGTATTAACTGTGACAGGTACAAACGGTAAAACTACTACTACCCGCCTGTTAGCTCACATCTACAAACAGACAAATAAAGTAGTAGGCTATACTACAACAGATGGGACTTATATAGGAGATTACTTAGTAGAAGTAGGCGACAACACAGGTCCCCAAAGCGCCCAGTTAATCTTGCAAGACCCGACAGTAGAAGTAGCAGTCCTGGAAACAGCTCGCGGTGGGATTCTCCGCTCTGGATTAGCTTTTGAAGCCGCCAATGTTGGTGTAGTATTAAATGTTGCTGCTGATCATTTGGGTATTGGTGACATTGACACAATTGACCAATTGGCACACCTTAAAAGTGTAGTTGCTGAAGCTGTTTATCCAGATGGCTACGCTGTTCTCAATGCCGATGATTCCCGTGTGGCGGCGATCGCTGAACGAACAAAAGCTAATATTGCTTACTTCACCATGAACCCAGAATCGGAATTGGTGCGAAACCACATCCAAAAGGGCGGAGTAGCAGCAGTGTATGAAAATGGCTTTTTGTCAATACTAAAAGGCGATTGGACACACCGGATTGAACGAGCAGAAAATATTCCTCTGACGATGGGTGGACGAGCGCCATTTATGATTGCTAACGCCTTGGCGGCTTCTTTAGCAGCGTTTGTGCAAAATGTGTCAATTGAGCAAATTCGGGCTGGTTTAAATACATTCCGGGCTTCGGTGAGTCAAACACCAGGACGGATGAACTTGTTTAACTTGGGTAACTTCCACGCTTTGGTAGATTATGCCCACAACCCCCATAGTTACGAAGCTTTGGGTTCGTTTGTGCGTAACTGGGCAAATGGCGATCGCATTGGCGTCATTGGTGGCCCTGGCGATCGGCGTGATCAAGACTTTGTGGCTTTGGGTAAACTGTCAGCCGAAATATTTGACTATGTAATTATCAAAGAAGACGATGACACCAGAGGAAGGGCGCGGGGTTCGGCTGCGGAATTAATTATTCAAGGTATTAAACAAATCAATCCTGATTACGAATATGAAGCAATTCTGGATGAAACCCAAGCAATTAATAAAGCTTTGGATATCGCTCCTGAGAACAGTTTGGTGGTGATTTTACCAGAAAGTGTCAATCGTGCCATCAAATTGATTAAGGCGCGTGGTGTCGTTAAGGAAGAATTTCCTCAACAAAACACCACCCCCCCAACTGTAGATTCTCAAATGGGTGTGACTTCATCTGTGGTCAATTCAATTATTTAGTCTTTTGTCATTTGTCATTTGTCATTCGTCAACACAAAGGACAAATGACAAATGACTATTTTTCTTCTTCCTCTGGCGTGGAATCCTCATCGCTGGTAGGTTTATTCATTTCTTCTTTAAAACCCCGCAAGGTTTTACCTAGTGCGCTTCCCAGTTCAGGGATTTTTTTTGGCCCAAAAACTAGTAAGGCGACGATCGCTATTACACCTACTTCTGTCCATCCTAGTCCAAACATATGTATCTCCTGTGAAAAAACCTTACTTAAAATATAGTAGGGTCGGGAGAATGTCTACGTGGAACATCGGGATATGGGGAACACGAGAGACAAGAGGGACAAGGGAGAAAATTTTATTTATAAGAATTTGTTTTAAAGAGCGATCGCAATACCTAGTAGTCCGCGACATTGCAATTAAAATTAATCTCTATTAGGGATTAAACTACAATCCTTAAGATTCCTATAGCTTTTACTTAACATACCGTTAGTAAATTGAGAGTGAGTGATCTCAGCAAAGATACGGTGGTGTGCTTAAGGAGGAACAGTGGGGAGATATTTAAATTTCTATTCAATCAAAGAGTTTATCCAAACGAGATTTGATAAACTTTTTGGGTGGCTACACCATTATTGGAGGCAAAAATTATTCATGCGCCTCTCGATTATTATACTTGTAACCTTTTTCTTAAGTTTAACAGCAAATTCTATAGTAGCTAAGTCAATATCAAGCACGCTACAACCTAAAGTGATCTTGATTTCACTTGATGGCGCAACTCCGGATTTTGTTGATCAGTATCTTGCTCAAGGTATCCTGAGTCCAAAGCAGGGATTGGGACTGATCAAGAAGAAGGGAGTTTATGCAGAGCGAAATATAACCTGTAGTGCGTCTCTGACGGCTGCTTGTCATGTAGCGATCGCCACAGGTTCCACAGCCGCCCGCAATGACATCAACGCCAATACATTCCATCTGGTTGCTAGTCCCTTCACTTCTAACATCAGTGGTTTTGGCGCTCCCATAGGAGGCTATTCGACCCAAGAACCAAGTGAAAGTATACAGCCTACTGCTGATCCCCTGTGGATTGGACTCCTGCAAAATGGCAAAAAGGTTGTGAGTGCGACTTTTCCAGGAGCAGATGGAGTAGATGTGAAAGTACCGGGTTTAAGTAATAGCCCGATTATTCAATCTGCTAACAAGAGAACTGTATCTTACACAGTTCCCTTTGGAGCTTTTGCAGGAGTAAGTGCTAAAGGTTTTAGTCTGACGACAGCTAACTTTAGCCCTGCTCCCAACCAAACGATTAGTCAACTCAGTGTGGCGAAAAAAATTTCCTACAGCCCAATCCTGCAAGCTTCTTTAGGCGATCAGTTCACTGTTGGTGGTGTTAACTATGACATTCAAGTTGCGGCGCTTGACACAACAAGCGATCGCCAAACTAACTATGACACGCTAGTCTTTTTTGATGCAACAATTGGCATTCAACCTGGGCCTTTCAGCTTACCTTCCACTGGTCCTGCCTATGTAAAAGCACAGTATAAAAAATCCAGTCTATTTTACCTACAAGGTAGTTCCAACAAAGCCGGAACTGCTTTTTACGTCAGCAATCTTGCTCCTGATCTCAGCACGCTTCGGATTGCTCGCTATTCTGCTAACGCTATTCCCAGTACTCCAGCAGTTCAAAGTAGTGTTGATGACATCCTTACTCATGTTGGTTTTTGGGCGCCCCAGGCTGACTTCCGCATTCCAGAAAAACTCAGCCCTGGATTTACCAATTTTCCTGATAGTGAACTCGAAGCTATTTATGAAGATCAAGTTCAACTTTTTGTAGACTATCAGACTCGAGTGGCGTTAAGAGCAATCAACCAAAATCCCAACGCCGATCTGGTAATGGTTTATATCGAGCAACCCGATGGCTCTGAGCATCAGTTTCTTTTGAGTGACTCCCGTCAACCAACTGATCCTACTAATCCCAATACAATTGGTGCAGGGCAAAATCAAGCAAAGGTAGCTCGCTATAAATCTTATGTCCAAGCTGCCTATCAGACTGCTGATAATGCTGTGCAACGCATCATCAATGCAGTTGGTAGAGATAAAAAAGGCAGACCGAAGAGTAACATTATTGTTGTATCAGACCACGGCTTTTCCAGCTTCCACACAGCAGTTAATCTCAATAATTTCCTCAAGAGTAAAGGTTTTGACTCTAATAAAGTCCGAGCGGTGACATCTGGTCCTGCTGCCAATATCTACATTAATCTTCAAGGACGTGAACCTAATGGTATTGTCAGTCCGGCAGAATATATCACTTTGCAACAGCAAATTGTCACAAGTCTGAAGGAATTAGTAGATAAAAATCCCAACTATACACAGGGAGAACCGCAAGCTATTTTCGATAAGATTTATGCTCGTCCGTTACCAGGTGATCTAAACGACCCAACATTTGGCTTGGGTACTAGTGAATTTGTTGGTCAGGATACTGGTGATGTGTTCGCGATTATGAGTGACGGTTATAACTTTGACGGTACCCAAAATCCTGTTGTTACTCGTTTGGGAGACACTGACTATTCTGTATTTTCAGTGCCTAATTTCTATGGAGCGCATGGCTATGATCCGAGCATACCTAAGCTGAGTGCCATTTTCTATGCTGCTGGACCTGATATCAATCGTCGTGGTAGTATCGGCACTATCCGCAATATTGATGTTGCTCCAACTATTAATAATTTATTAGGTGTTCCCTCAGCGCAAACGGTTCAGGGTGAGGTAATCAACCTTAAATACGGTAGGTAGATTCTCTGATAAAATTAGAAGCTACGCAAAACTATACGCTGTAGCAATACCTTTAGGTTAAGGGTGAAGAGAAAAAATCTTTAACCCTTAACCTTTAACTTTTTGCTCAAGCCAGATTTTGAGTTAAAAATGCAAAACCCAGAACTGACCTTACGGTACATTGTAGGTAGTTCACAATCAAATAGAAAAATTAGTTGTTGAGAGCGATCGCAAATTTTCACGTATTCGCAACCACTCCAAAATGGTGATAAAAAAAGTAGTATTTAGTCGTGGAGACTGATAGGCTGATGGGTCTTCCCTTCCTCCCCAGCTCTCCATATGTTTAATTAGCCATGATTTAATTGCAACTCAGTATGAGTCAAGGGGAGAATAGATGACACCTAAGCGGTTAGGTTTATTTTTATTAACATTGTTAGCTGTCTTTGTTGCTGGTTCGTCTTTACTAAATAGTTGGCAAGAACCACAGTTCCAAAATAGTCTGGATCTTTATCAAACAAATATTGTCCTAGAAGCTTCTCAGTGGCAAGCCTCAGATAGCAAAGATGAGAATTTGCAAGCGGCGAAGGAAGCAATTATCGGTGAAAAACCTCTGGAAACCGCAACTAAGCAGTATCAAGAAACACGGAAATCGACTCAAACCAATCTGGAAAAAGCTAAAAAACAGTTGGTAGACCTTAATTCCGAACCTGTAACGACTCCCGCAACTCCTAAACCTCAACCGGAAATTCCTCCTGCGACTAATACTTCTCGTTCATTACAGCAAAAAGAATTACAAAAAACTATTGACCAACTACAAAAATCAATTGCTGAGATCGATTTGCGCTTAGGAATTTTACAAGCACAGCAAAAACAAACAGATGCAGCTCTCAAAAGTTGGAAGCAATTGCAGCAAAATTCCCAAATTCCACCTGAATTACGCGAAACAGCGACAGCTTTGAGTGGAATGTGGAGTAATCCGCCTCGTTTGCTTCCCAATGCTCAACAAGTAATTCAAGATAATCTAGATAGTTGGTTTCGCTTTACTGCTTTGACTCAACTCTACCAACTCCAGCAACGTCAAGAAGCTGTCGCAAACCTGAAAATAGCAGAACAAAAAGCTGCTGAACAAGCTTTTGTGAAATTAGCGATTATTGGTACTATTCCAGCCCTGGGAGCTTTTATTGGTATAGGGCTACTGATTTTTCTGATTGGTCAACGTGTTGTCAAGGGGAAAGCTAGTTTATTGGGACAAAATGCTAATGCGAGTTGGTCAGTACCTTGGGATGGGGAAACAATTTTGCAAGTATTTGTCGTGGGCTTTTTCTTCATGGGACAAATATTGATTCCCATTGTGTTACAGCTACTTCCTATCCCTCGTTCTACTGCAAATCTACGACTACAAGCATTCTATGTATTCTTAAGTTACATATTAGTGGCATTGGGCGCGATATCGGTATTGTATTTATCTATTAAACGTTTTTTCCCGCTAGAGTCTAGCTGGTTTCGCTTCAACTTACGGGGTAATTGGTTCTTATGGGGGTTCGGTGGTTATTGTGCGGCGTTACCAGTAGTCGTAGTGGTATCCCTGATCAATCAACAAATATGGCAAGGCCAAGGTGGTAGTAATCCTCTGTTGCAGTTAGCATTGGAAAGCCAAGATTCTGTAGCATTGAGTATATTTTTTGTAACTGCTGCGATCGCTGCTCCGTTATTTGAAGAATTCCTCTTTCGCGGTTTTCTGTTACCCTCGCTGACTCGCTACGTGTCTGTGTGGTGGGCAATTATCATCAGTGCCTTTTTGTTTGCGATCGCTCACCTGAGTTTATCGGAAGTTTTACCACTGTTCGCATTAGGAGTTGTTTTAGGAGTAGTTTACACGCGATCGCGCAACCTCCTTGCTCCCATGCTCCTCCACAGCCTGTGGAACAGTGGCACCCTACTTAGCTTATTTGTCCTCGGTAGTAGTAATTAGGGAATCAGGGAGCAGGGAATCGGGGATCGAGGAATCGGGGATTGGGGATTCTCCAGAGGAGACGCACTCGCGTTCGGGGATCGGGGAAGGTAGGGGTCCCCTTTGGGGATAAGGGGCAGGTGGGGCCCCTGGAGGAGATAAGCACGGTGGTTTCATACAAGCAGAGAAAAATTAAAATCTTCTTTTAAAGCCTCTCCCCTTAATAAGGGGAGAGGTTTGGAGAGGGGTAAAAATCTATGCTTCAAAACGAGAAATACAGACTTCCATATTTTTCTTTTTTCGTATGAAACCACCCTGCTCTGGAGATAAGGGGGAACGGGGATTGGGCATGAATCAGTTATACAGTGATCAGTTTAATTTGATAACTGATCACTGATCACTGATTAGTTGTCCCCCTTGTCTCCCATGTCCCTGATCCCCAATCCCCGATCCCCGTATATGTCACAAAAATCTACCAACGGTATGTTGATATTAACTATAAAAAAATGCTAGCTTGAGAGAAAATACATATCTAATAAAAAACTCAAGCAACAAAGTAAAAAAAATAAGAAATTAGTCTTTAGTGGCTTAGTATTGCTTATTTACAGTTTAAGTTTGGGAATACTAGCTTCTGAGTTCCGCGTTCACTTAAGTGATTACGGAAAATTTACACAAATTAGTTTGTAACTATTTGCTTGACTAGACTTAGAAAACCATGTGCAAAGAGCCGCTTAAATAAGGGTTCTACATTACTTTTAGTCAGTATCCTTAAATTATTGCCGCAAAAATAAAAAAGTCCGGAAATGATACTGTCTGATGTGTAAAAAGTAGTACGACGCAGTTGTTTGATGATGATAGCTGTTAATTCTGTAAAACAGAGTTTTATAGCTTAGGATTCAAAACAGTTGTGTAGCGGTTTTTTGTTGTTATTCAAAATAGTTTTGTGGAGATACCTAGTTTCAGGCTATGTCTGAACACTTATCTCCTTAGAAAGCGTACTTGCGATTTGAAGTTACGCTAATTCTGTATATCTATTTTCGACAGTGTTGATACAGTATTGATACTGAATAAAAAGTAAAAATTGTTTATTTTCCCGAAACATAGTGGAAATAAGATAGTCAGTAGATTTACTTTTTGCTAAAAATATAGAATTTCTATTTTATACATAGCTTATCAAGGAGCAGCACTCATATGGCAAATCTCAATCCCAGTCATGCCACCAAACAACTATTAGCTGGCTACAGTGGCATTATGTTAGGAGGTCTTGGTATTCATAAGTTTGTTTTGGGTTATACCGCAGAGGGCTTTATTATGCTCGTCATTTCTTTGGTGGGAGGTTATTTTACCTACGGCTTAACCTTATTCATCATGCAGCTTGTGGGTTTGCTAGAAGGAATGATCTACCTCAACAAGTCCTACAACCAATTTGTTGATACTTACTTTGTTAACAAACAAGGTTGGTTTTAGTTAGTAGTTAGTGGTTAATAATTCTCCCTTCCCTTCCTTCGCCCCTTATCCCCTCCAGGGGTCCCCAATCCTCTCTGCCTACCAATATGTTAATTATCAAACGTAAGTATATATCTTTAGTATTTTTTGCTTTATTAGGATTGGTATATTTTATTACCATATCTAATTTAGATATAAATCCTTTTTTCAGAAGTCAAATTGCTTTAATGCCAACACAGTTTGCTGTCATCATCTATTTGACATATCTGCGCTGGAGTCGCAAGGAATCGGCTGAATCATAAACTTAATAAAACTTCATATTTTTGACATCAAGTCGTTGTTGCGAATTTCGCCTACTCTCGAAGTAGAGGTGCGGTTTAGCTGTACTTTTAAACTTCTTGCACAAGAGCTATAGGTACTCTTATTGGAAAAGGTAAAAGGTAAAAGGTAAAGACTTCTTAATTCTTATAACTCTTACCCTTGACAACTAAACTTTTTCCTGGATTTTGCAAGAAGTTTGTAAAGCGTTGACGTTTCGTAACAAATTCAAATTTATTTCATGCAACTTGTCCCAAAAACTAACCTTTCCCCTGAACCAACTTCAACAACTGAGAAAATCATCTTAGATGTTGGGGGTATGAAGTGTGGTGGCTGTGTAAAGGCTGTTGAACGACAGCTAGTTCAATCTCCTGGAGTGAAGAGTGCTAGTGTCAATCTGGCAACAGAAATTGCTGTTGTAGAGCTAGAAACTGGTACGGTGGATGCAGATGCACTGGCACAGCAATTGACGTCAGCTGGATTTCCGTCTCAACTTAGGCAACCAAGTGGGAAATTCACCGATGAAAACCAAGACAAAATAGATCCAGCAGAACGACAGCGCCAAGAGATTCAATCTGCACGTAGACAGTTGATAATTGCTGCATTACTGCTAGTACTGTCAACTATTGGACACTTGGGCAATATTGGTGGTATTGTGCTACCTGTTTTGCATAACATCTGGTTTCACTGTGGATTAGCAACGGTAGCGCTACTCATTCCTGGGCGCTCGATTTTGATAGATGGCTGGGTGAGTTGGCGACGAAATACACCCAATATGAATACTCTCGTTGGCTTGGGGACGCTAATTGCCTACACAGCTAGTTTGGTTGCTTTGTTGTTTCCTCAGCTTGGTTGGGAATGCTTCTTTGATGAGCCTGTGATGATGTTGGGGTTTATTTTATTGGGAAGAACATTAGAAAAACAAGCAAGAGGTCAAGTTACTGCTGCGTTTAAAAACTTGCTTGATCTCCAACCCCAGGTAGCAAGATTGATTTCCAAAGGGGTTGTAGAAAAGCGCGATGACGCGTCTGTACAAACTTCTATGAGTGAGATTATAGAAATTCCTGCGGAACAAGTGCGTGTCAGCGAGTGGTTGCAAGTTCTGCCAGGAGACAAAATTCCAGTTGATGGCATAGTGATAGATGGTCAAACTACTGTTGATGAATCAATGCTGACTGGAGAAGCTGTACCAGTGCTTAAGCAAAAAGAAGATACAGTGACAGCTGGAACACTCAATCAGTCGGGAGCGATCGCAATTGAAGCAACTCGCACAGGCAGCGATACCACTTTGGCACAAATTGTTGCCCTAGTGGAAGCAGCACAAACTCGAAAAGCACCCGTACAGAAATTAGCAGATACAGTAGCTGGATACTTTACCTACGGTGTACTAGCGACGGCTGTATTGACATTTTTGTTTTGGTACTTTATTGGCACTCATGTTTGGCAAGATGTCACTATGTCCCCTGGCATGGATATGGTGGATATGGCTCATCACTCTAGTGGTGTAGCTGTTCCCATTTATCACTCTCCGCTATTAGTAAGCTTAAAGTTAGCAATTGCGGTGATGGTTGTATCTTGTCCTTGTGCTTTGGGACTAGCCACACCCACAGCTCTTTTGATCGGAACTGCGATCGCTGCCGAACAAGGTCTATTAATCAAAGGCGGTGATGTTTTAGAAAAAGTACACCAGATGGATACCATTGTTTTCGATAAAACAGGTACGCTGACAACTGGTAATCCAACGGTAACGGATTGTGTTGTGTTAGAAGAACGACTTGGAGGACAAGGAGGACAAGGGGGACAAGATGGACAAGGGAGACAAGGGGGACAAGGAGAATTATTTAACAAGTCTCTTGTTGATCCCCAATCCCCATTACCCCTTATCCCCTCCAGGGGCCCCACCTGCCCCTTATCCCCAAAGGGGACCCCTACCTTCCCCGATCCCCGTACTCTACGAGAAGCCGCTTACGCGTCTACGCGTAGCGTCTCCTCTGGAGAATCCCCAATCCCCGATCCCCATCAATACCTCTTACAACTGGCAGCTGCAGTCGAAAGTGGTACTTGTCATCCTCTGGCGACAGCAATTCGCAACCAAGCACAGCAGCAACAGTTAGCGATTCCACCAGCTACTGACTTTCACACAGAACCGGGACTTGGTGTTTCTGCTGTGGTCGAAGGCAATTTAGTACTGTTGGGAAATTGGGATTGGTTGAGTTGGCATGGAATTGCCGTTGATGAAAATGTACACAAGCAGGCAGAGACGTTAGCAGAAAATGGTAAAACTGTTGTGGCAGTGACAATTGCCGGAACAATCACCGGACTCATTGCTATTCAAGATACCCTCAGACCAGATGCAAAAGCAGCTGTTGACAAATTGCGGCAAATGGGGTTGCGAGTTATGCTCCTTAGTGGTGATACACCAGCAGCTGCGATCGCTATTGCCAACCAATTAGGATTAGAGACTGCTGATGTCATGGCGGGTGTACCTCCAGCCAAGAAAGCAAATGTCATACAATCTCTTCAAAACGGGGAGATAAAAACAACAACCAATCCCAAATCCGTAGTCGCAATGGTAGGAGATGGTATCAACGATGCTCCGGCTTTGTCTCAAGCAGATATTGGAATTGCCTTACACACTGGTACAGATGTGGCGATCGAAACGGCTGATATTGTCTTGATGCGAAATTGTTTAACCGATGTAGTAGAATCTATCCAACTGAGTCGGGTGACTTTCAACAAAATTCGCCAAAATTTGTTTTGGGCTTTTGCATATAACACATTGGGAATTCCCTTGGCGGCTGGTGTCCTATTACCCAGTTTGCATTTTGTCCTTAGTCCTGCTAGCGCTGCGGCTTTAATGGCTTTTAGTTCGGTGAGTGTCGTTACCAATTCCCTACTACTACGCCGATTTGCTCATCGCTAATACAAAAATATCAAAACCTCTCCGCACCGAGGAGAGGTTTCCCAAAATGGTTAAAGTTAAGTGGCTTTCATGCATCCCATCGAATTTTTTGTCAGATATTTAGCCTTAATATTTTAAAAGAGTAAATATCCGTTCTGCCTGTCTCAGGTTAAACTAAATCGATAGTCACTATTTACAAAATCTCACAAAATCCTTGACTCTGTTTCCAGAGCGCCAGTAAAGGTCACTGTAGATACTAAAGATACTAAGGAGTAAAACATTACATTGTTGTTTGATTCTTAGTTATTACTATGAAGTAGCACAGACTCTGGTTGAGAGAATGGCAGAAAACAATTCTAAACGATTCCTAATTAATA
Organism: Pelatocladus sp.; assembly: GCF_059505505.1. Lineage (NCBI taxonomy): Bacteria > Bacillati > Cyanobacteriota > Cyanophyceae > Nostocales > Hapalosiphonaceae > Pelatocladus > Pelatocladus sp. The sequence goes on from NZ_JCACKS010000226.1 coordinate 38,848, forward strand.
AGACTTCAACCGATTATAGTAACGATTTGTCAATGGCAGCAGAAAACCATGAAAGCCATATACTGATTGTGGAAGACGATCAAGGACGTAAGGAATTCACTCTAGAGCGTTCCATTTATTCCATTGGTCGAGATCGAGAATGTGACATCCGTTTAGTTTCACAATTCGTCTCGCGCCGTCATGCCACATTAGTAAGATTACCCAGAAGCGATCGCAGCAACAGTCATTATTATCGAATTATTGATGGCGACGCTAGAGGCAAGCATAGCTCAAATGGTCTGATGATTAATGGGCGCAAGCTCTCAAACTATGACCTTAAAAATGAAGACGAAGTTGTTTTTGGGCCTCAAGTACGTGCCATCTATTATCTGTTAAAACGTGATACAGTACTACCTGGTCAGACTGATGCCAGCGAGTATGACATTACACTTATCAATCCCGGCATGACAGAAGATCTAGAAGATTAAAAAGTTTGTTGTTCTGTTATTGCCTTAGTATATTATGTCACATTTTGCTATGAGCTAGCTTGGCACAAAGCTAGCTGTAGCAGATGCCCTTCCCTTGGTTAAAAGCATTGTAATTATCCTGCTAGGCTTTGAATTAGATGCCAATTACGGTTGTCTTCAATTGCCTGCTTAATATACTCAAACACCTGCCGACAGTGATTATCTAGCTGGAGTGGTAGTTCCTGGTTTTTAATCACAATACTCATTCTGGTTTCAGTTTCGGTAGCTGTGCTTTTATCAATAAGTACTTCTACAGTCACCATTTTGGAGTAAGAAACAGTACCGACTATCTCACGTGCCATGATGTAATCCAATGTATAGTACTGTACATCCAGGTTGCAGTCTTGCAGCAGTTCTATAAGTAACGGCTGGAGATGGTTAATAGGAATAGAAAGAATAAACGAACAGGTATAGCGAGCCATAATAGCCCCAAGCCTTGTAACACTCTGTCCATCCTATAATATCGAACCATCTTAAACGCAAGTCATTCCATTTTGGATTTTGGGTTTTATATTTTGGATTGGGAATTAGGTTGTCTATCTGGACTAGTGTCAAACATTTTTAAATTGGATTAAGTAGTTGCTGGTTGTTTTCAATCCACCAGATCCTGTTTTCAGGTCGCATTTCTTTGATAGGGAATATCCCATCTTTAGTGCTAGTTCCAGTTTATCAGCACTGCTACCATAAAAGATGGTTGTTGACCCACCCACACGGCTGTGTTGCCATCGATAACAGTAGCGATACGACGCTTACCACGGTAAAAGCGCGTGAGAAAAGGGGAAAGATTCCGGTCACAATAGAGATTGATAGAGGTTAAATCATGAAAGTAGCAGTGAGTGGTGCAACAGGATTTGTCGGAAGTCGCTTGGTAGAACAGCTCCACAAAGATGGTAACAGGGTATTGGTTTTAACTCGTAATATCGCTCACGCCCAAAAAGTTTTTCCCAGCCAAGCTTTTCCTAATGTAGAAATTATTGCTTATACGCCGACAGTCTCTGGTAGTTGGCAAGAGGCGATCGCCACATGTGATGGTGTAGTTAATTTGACGGGTGAACCCATAGGTGAGGGACGATGGACACCACAACGAAAACAAGAAATTCTCAATAGCCGTAAACTGACTACTCAAAAAATCGTGGAAGCAATAACCAAGGCTAACCCTAAACCTAGTATTTTAGTTAACGCTTCTGCTATTGGATATTACGGTACTAGCGAAACCGCGACTTTCGATGAAACAAGCCCATCTGGTAAAGATTTTCTCGCCCAAGTTTGTCAAGCTTGGGAAGCAGAAGCAACAAAAGTTACAGAAGCTGATGTAAGACTCGTAATTCTACGATTCGGGATTGTTTTGGGTCTGGGTGGAGCTTTGGGTAAAATGATTACACCCTTCAAACTTTTTGCCGGTGGGCCTATTGGTAGCGGCAAACAATGGTTTTCGTGGATTCATATAGATGATTTAGTCAAGTTGATTATCCAAGCTTTAACTAAGCCAGAAATGTCAGGCGTATATAATGCTACTGCTCCTCACCCCATTCGTATGTCAGAGTTATCTACAACTATGGGCAAAGTTATGCATCGTCCTTCCTGGTTGCCTGTTCCTAATTTTGCTATAGAAGCACTTTTGGGAGACGGAGCGATAGTAGTTTTAGAAGGGCAAAAAGTCCTTCCTAAACGCACCCTAGAAAGTAGCTTTGAATTTCAATATCCTAATTTGCAACCTGCTTTAGAAACAATTCTTCATTAGTTGCTTATCAAGCAAGCTTCAATATCTGCGTCTACAACCCAACTTTTATATCAGGTTCGCTTGATTACTTATAATTCCCTTTGAATCCCGCCCCGGTTTTGTCTAACGCCAAAAAAAAACTCCCCTCCCCGCACGCGGGGAGGGGATTAAGGGGTGGGGTGCGTATTGGACACAACCGAGAACTGCTATAGATCAAGGAACCAGTAGCTCATGATGCCAATGAGCATCAATGTACGTATAGCAATGTCTTTCGTGAATACGAAGATCATCAATGTAGAGAGATTCAATCCAGTCTGCTTTGCAGTAAAAACCCCGCAAGTGCTGTGGAGGTGGAATTTGTTGATCACTTGGGTATTTGATTTTGAGAGTATCTAGAGAAGAGAGTAGCAATTGCTGGTTTTGTAGCTTGGAACCTAATGGCTGATACTCCTCATAAAAACGATCAAGAAGCTTAAAGGAATAGGGAGCGCGTAACCAACTTTGTTCAACAAGAGATTGAGGTATAATCTCTAACTCCCCACGAATTCTATACTGTCGTGCCACACAGGGCCACCAGAGTAAAAGCTCATAAGCAGGACTATGCTTGAGTTCTTGCCATTTTCCACTTTGTTCGCTGCAATGCAGTTCAAAGAAACGTCCAGAAATGGTATTTAAGTTCATGATGCGTACTCTGGGAGTTCTATCTATTGCTACAGTTGCAAAAGAACATACATTGGCACAAACATCATTGAGATCAAAGGCTTTTTGGCGTGAGCTAATTATCTCTGAAATGGGGTCAAGGCAATTGTTGGTCATACACTATCGAAACATAGCGGGAGCGTGAGAACCCCTGCCTTTCAAGGAGGGGATGAA